>SLLP01000047.1 GCA_007133995.1 Balneolales bacterium | reverse complement strand
GACGGGTATTCATTTCAAGAAAATAGTAGCGCCTGTTGCTGTCGACCAGAAACTCCACCGTACCGGCACCCACATATCCACAGCTTTTCGCAACGCGAACAGCAGCCTGTCCCATCTCTGTACGCAGCTTTTCATCAACTAACGGACTCGGAGCCTCCTCAACAAGCTTCTGATGGCGCCGCTGTATAGAGCATTCGCGATCAAAAAGGTGGACACAATTGCCGTGACTGTCGGCAAATATCTGAAACTCCACATGCCGCGGTTCCTGCAGATATTTTTCGATATAAACACGGTCATCACCAAAAGCACCGGCCGATTCTGAACGTGCCGCTTTGAGCGCTGCTGGAAGGTCAGCTGCAGATGCTACCTTGCGCATGCCCTTGCCTCCCCCGCCGGCCGCCGCCTTGATCAGCACAGGATATCCGATGTTATCACCTATTGCGATCGCCTCATCGTCTGTGATCACCGTTGACCTGGTCCCCGGAGGGATGGGTATTCCCGCCTGTTTCATAAGTTCACGTGCCCTGGTCTTATCCCCCATTTCCCTTATGCTTTTCGGATTCGGACCAATAAAAGCGATATTTTCACGGATACAAGCCTCCGCAAAATCTGCATTTTCGCTCAGGAAGCCATAACCGGGGTGAATCGTATCTGCCTGCCTCTCCCTGGCAACATCCAGAATCCGGTTTTGATTAAGATAGGTTTCAGCTGCAGTATGGCCTTCCAGCAAAACGGCTTCATCTGCATACAGGGTATGGGGACTCCGCGCATCCGTTGGGGAATAGACGGCGACTGTTTTCAAACCCAGCTCACGGCAGCTGCGAATTACTCTCACTGCAATTTCACCGCGATTGGCAATGAGAACTTTACGGAACATGACGCTGAAGAATATCTCCCCGGATTTTCCACTGGTTATCTCCTGTCTCCAGCCAGTAATCGAAAATATGTTCAATGGCCTTGGAACGCAGAATGTCACTCATCATGTAGTTGAGATCCAGATTGGGATCATCGGGTGTTACCACCAGTCTGATGTCGCTGTTCCTGATCTCTTCCAGCAGTTCTTTGTCATCCAGATTTGGCAGGTACTCCAATGGGTTGTTGTAATAAACGTTATCGTCAAAATAATCATCCATGAACAGACGGATCTGGAACCGGCCTCCTATGGCAATCACTTTCTGAATTTGGCCCGGATGTTTCAGAAGTAAATTAAGCGCGTGATATCCACCCATATCGACTCCCGCGGCCATAGCAAAAAGGTCACCGGTGGTTTTGTGTATGAACGGCAAAACTTCATCAATGATATAGTTCTCATAGTTGCGGTGACGGTTGATTCGGACTCTGGGTGGGATTTTTGAATTGAAAAACGTCTCATTATCAACCGAATCCACACAAAAAATGCGATTATGTCCGTTTTCGATCTGATATGACAATGAATCGATCAGTCCGCGTTTCTCCCATTCGGATCTGTCACCACCGGCACTCGGCAAAGCAAGCAGAGGTGTACCTTCGATTCCATAGACCGTTATGGCTGTCTCTCTTCCCAAACTGGGACTTTGCCAGCTTTGGCTTGTTTTTTCCATAGCAGATGGTTTAATGGAGGTGCAGTATAATTACCTAACTAACCTGTAGCCGCAAAGCTAACTGATAACCGGGAATTTTAAAACTTTTTTCCAGATCAGAATCGAGCGGCGTGCCACCATACACGTGGGAGAATGGCCATCTTTTGTGTTAATGACAAATGGGCCCTTCGGGTAAATACCTGATAATTATTTTCTTCTATTTTGTCCAGAATACGAGCGTAATTGACCCGTGCCAGCCTGACCGGGATCTGACTGTCTGAAGAAAGCATTGGTATCCCCTTGTCAGCACTTTCATAATACCTGCGTGTTCGTTCAATTTGAAATCGCATCATAGAGATAAATGCATCGGACATGTGATGATTGAACAGATCTTCTTCCGAAACTCCAAAGTGCCTCAGGTCTTCCGCCGGCAGGTAGATGCGATCACGCAGCAGATCCTCCCCTATATCTCTTAGAATATTGGTCAGCTGCATGGCAATACCCAGATCCACAGCATGGTCAAGAGCCGATTTATCCTTGTAACCAAACACCTCGCTTATCATGAGACCCACTACGGAAGCTACCTTGTAGGAATATTCATAAAGTTCATCGAAAGTCTCGTACCTGTTTTTGGTTAGATCCATACAAACCCCGTCAATAAGTGTAAAAGGAAGGGAAATATCAATATGATACCTTCTGAGAACATCGGAAAATGCAATTAAAATGGGATTTTCGGATGACTCGCCATCATAGGTGCGGCGGAGATGTTCCTTCCATTGCGAAAGTCTTTGCTCTACCTCCTGAAGTCTGACCGGATTTCCGGCAACCAGGTCTTCGGCTTCATCCACCAGATTATCGAGATAACGGCACAGCCCGTAAATGGCGAAAATACTTCGCTGTTTTTGATGCGGAAGGAATCGGGTGGCGAGATAAAACGTTTTGGCGTAGGTTCGGGTTGTATTGCGGCAATGGACATAGGCGCTGCGCAGTTCCGGTTCCTTAACCTCATCCGTCACCGCTCGGTGCATTGAGGTTCGTTCGTAAATGGAGCGCAATGACCAGGAAGGCACGGAGTCCGGACTTTTCATAGCGGTTGTGTTTGGATTTAAGAAACAAAAGACTAAATCCGTTGATTTCGTTCCCTACCAATGCCATACAATGTATAAAATTGTTTTTTTTCCTCCAGCTGGATATTGGTCAATATGATATTTAGGTCGAATCTGTATTTCAAGCTGACTTTATGACCATCGGCACATCATTATGGTAATGTAACGCAGCCTTAGTATATTTTTTCAGTAAAAATCATTACTTTAGAAAATTAACTTTGATTTTTTCTTGTCGCAATTTAAATCAGGGTGGGTATTATCCAATTTCCGGTTTCAATTTTTGGACCGGTCATGATTATCACTTCAGCCTGATTTGCCGAGTTCGTTTGGATGGAATACATCATCGTTCAAAATTGATTTCATCCACTCTTATATTATTGTTAAATTTAAAAACTACGCCAAAATTGATAATCCTATCATGGCAAAAAAAAATACTATTTATGATGTGGCCCGGGTTGCCAATGTGGCCATATCAACCGTATCACGGGTACTGAACGACTCGCCTTATGTTTCGGACGAAACAAAGAAACGGGTTCAGAAAGCCATTAAAGAGCTTGATTTTCGTCCGCAGGTAAATGCAAGAAAACTGGCAAGACGCGAAGCACAGATTATTGCAGTTGCACTGCCGACGTTCACCACCCCCTTTTTCAATGAAGTCCTCAAAGGCGTAAAGGACCGGCTGAAAGACACTGATCTTGATTTTATCATCTACAATACCGGATCCGAAAATTCTGAAGAAACTCTAAAAATGTTTCTGGACCGTGGAGTTCCCGATGCTCTGCTAATTATCTCCATAAACATGGACGATGTGATCGCAAAAAGATTAAAAAATGCGCAAATACCTGTCGTTCTCGTTGGTGCCAAACACAAGGACTTTAACTTTTTTTTCTGGAACAACTACAAAGGCGGCTACATGGCCGGCGAGCACCTGATCAAAAAGGGATACAAGCGAATCGGCATGGTTCGCTCCCACAGCAAATCCATGGTCGCAGATTTGCGTGAAAAAGGGTTTCGGGAAGTGCTTGAATTCTATAATGTTCCATTCGATGAGAACTTTTTTGTGAAGGGAATCACCCGCAAGCATTCGGGCTACAGCGAGGAGGCCGGATATGAGTCCGTCCAGATCATGAAGGAGCGCGGCGAACTGCCTGAGGCCATCTTCTGCACCAACGACGCTCAGGCTATCGGTGTCATCCATGCGCTCCATGAGCTTAAATATCGCATCCCCGAGGATATCGCTGTGATGGGTTACGACAACATAAAAACGGCTCATTATCTTGGGCTTTCAACCATTGACCAAAAGATGTACGATGTGGGCATGATGTCTATTGAGCGCCTGACCACCATGATCAAGGAAAAGGACACCAGCGTTGTCCAGAAGGAAATTGAACCGAAACTAGTAGTCCGTAACTCCACCCGGCGCCCGTGAAACCTCATGCCGACAGTTCTCAGCTGCTTGAACACTGCATTCACCAGACCGATGTCCCGGGCAGACCTGCCGACTACAGGGGCAAGGTGCGTGACATCTACTTCATCGATCAAAAACGGATGGCCATAGTCGCAACCGACCGTATCTCCGCCTTTGATCATATCTTCAACGAACCCATCCCGTTCAAGGGCCAGCTTCTGAACCAGTTGGCTTGGTATGGATTCCGCCAGATTGAGGATATCTGCACGCACCACGTGCTCGATGTGCCTCATCCCAATGTCACCGTTGCCCGCAAGTGTCAGCCTTTGCCGGTCGAAGTCGTCGTAAGAGGCTATCTCACCGGTCATGCCTGGAGGGTTTACAAGGATGGTGGCCGCACGCTTTGCAGACAGCCGCTTCCGGAGGGAATGATGCAGCACGAGGCTTTCCCCTCTCCCATCATCACTCCATCCACCAAAGCACATGAGGGACACGACGAGGATATCACCGAACAGGAGATCATCGGGCGGAAACTTGTTTCCGAACAAAGATGGGGGGAGATTCGGAAAACAGCCCTGAGACTTTTTCGGCGAGGATCTGACGTGGCCCGTGAAAAAGGTCTGATTCTGGTCGACACAAAGTACGAATTCGGACTCTTTGATGACGAGCTGGTTCTGATCGATGAGGTGCACACCGCCGACTCGTCGCGCTATTTCTACGCTGACGGATATGAGGAGCTACTGGAAAAGGGAGAGCCCCAGAAACAGCTTTCAAAAGAGTTTTTAAGAGAATGGCTCATCGAAAGTGGTCATCACGCCACCCTGGATGAGAAACTGCCGGTGCTTCCGGACGAGCTGCGCATCTCCATCTACAACCGCTACCGCGAACTGTATGAAAAACTGACCGGCAAAGACTTTGTACCTGCTCCCACCATGGATTTCAATCGATGGCTTGGTGATTTTTTGGAGGGATAGACCATTCAGGGGGATAGGTCATTCGGAGCATTCGGTTGAAGCCCTTATCACAAGCTATTGCAAGAAGCGCCTCGCATAATTATCCGGTATTTAACACATGCTATGGTACATTCAAAAACTTGTGCGTCTGCAGGCTGATGGTCCATTCCTGATGCTTTTTCACATAATCCACAATCAGGGGAATGGATTCCGGCGTATCCCACTCGGGTTGAAGCATTTTCCGGGTGCGCGACGGACATTTAGCCGCATTCTTCTCGGCATAGATGAGGTCCTTGCGGGTCAGTACCACCACCTTCAGTTCATCCGCCAGAGAAAAAACCTCCTCAAGTGGTTCTTTGAAGCGCTTGGGCGAAAGGGTAACCCAGTCGATTTCACCGCTCATGGGTGACGATCCGCTGGTTTCCAGGTGGATGCGCATTCCGGCTTCATGCAACCCGGTACATAGCGGCGCAAGATCGTGCAGAAGTGGTTCTCCACCAGTGATCACTGCAAAAGCGGCCCCGGAATGGGCGGCGGCCCTGACCAGTTCAGCCGCAGGAATTACTGGATGTTGTGATTCGTCCCAACTCTCTTTGACATCGCACCACCAGCAGCCGACATCACATCCCGCCAGCCTGATGAAATAAGCCGGTTGGCCGGTATGAACTCCCTCTCCCTGGATGGTATAGAAGTGTTCCATCACCGGGTAATCGATTTTCCTCCAGTCTATTGCCGTGATTTCTCTTGTCTTCATTTTATGATATTACACTTTGCACGTGATCATTCGAACGATCATAACGCAGCCAAAGATACATAATTTCAGCCCCAAAGCCGGATGCTGACACAAAATCAGCGCCCCCGTGTATGGCTGTCGCAATCAGCGGCACTGTATGGCTGACACAAGATCAGGGCTCCCAGTAATGGGAAGCCATGTCAACTCTTCCATGCTCATCAAATGCAACCCCTTCTGAACGGAGCAGCTTTTCCATGGTGTCACCGCCAAACCATGCTTTTCCGGACAATTC
>SLLP01000239.1 GCA_007133995.1 Balneolales bacterium | reverse complement strand
TGCCGGCGGAGCTGCGCGAATTCCACCTGCGAAACGACGACATGGTTTCGCTGCAGGTCCGGCGACGACCGATCTTCAAGGATTACGTAGAAGTGGTGGCCCCGGCGGTGACGCTGCTGCTCAGCGTGATCCTGATCTATGACCGGTTCAGGTGAAATTGAAGTGATTTTTTTGGGAATACGCACAGTTGAGGGCCAGTATTGGGAATTGAAGATGGTGCAAGCGGCTTATGGTCTTTTTTGAATTTTCAGAATGACCGTGGAAAAGCAAAGCCATATCAGGTGAAGCAACTGCTGAAATTGATTGAAGAAAACGGATTGTAAAATGGATGCGATGAAAAAAGCACAAAAATACAGCTTCCGGGTGCAGTACAGCGAGGAAGACGGCGGGTACATCGCCTTGTCGCCGGAATTTCCGGGACTCAGCGCCTTTGGTGAAACGCTGGAAGAAGCCATCCGGGAATCTGAAACTGCCCTGGAACTCTTCATTGAGGCATATTCGGAGCAAAAAAAGCCTCTTCCCGAGCCGAATGTCCTGAAGGAATACAGCGGCCAAATACGGGCCAGGCTGCCCAGATCGCTGCATGAGCGGTTGGCGCAACGCGCCGAAGAGGAAGGCGTGTCGCTCAACACGCTGATGATCCAGCTACTCCGTGATGGCTTGTCCCTCACGAAAACACGGGATGCATACGAAAGCATATTTCAGGAGTTTATTCAATCATACAAGACCCCGAAAAAGTAACAGATGAGTATTAATGATCAGGGGGAATGGAAACGGGATCGTTCGCGGAAGAAGTGAACCTGCCAGCAAAAAAGCGAAGTTTTGTTTCGGATGTGGTAAAGATTATGTTCGGAACGGCTTTCGGACAGCTGCTCGCGGTGCTGGCGCTGCCTCTACTCACGCGTCTCTATGCGCCGGAAGCATTCGGGATACTCGGAATTTTCGTAGCCGTTACCGGAATTGTCGGCGTAGTGGTCTGTATGCGATACGAACTGACGATCGTATTGCCCGAATCCGATCGGGAAGCCAAAACGCTTTTCCTTCTGAGCCTGTTCTTTACGGCGGCATGGACCCTGGCCAGCATCTTGGTCATCGGCCTGATGGGGGGCAGGATTGTAACGCTCGCCGGCAACAACGCCCTTGCCAACTACCTCTGGCTGATCCCCGCAGGCATTGCTGTCCACGGACTCCATCTCGTCGTGAATCACTGGAATACGCGAATGGCACAATTCGGGCACCTGGCCGGATCCCAAGCGTTGCAATCTCTGACAACCACCGGAACCAAGCTCGGTGCCGGCATTGCCGGACTGGCCACCGGAGGGACACTGATCACGGCGACTATCCTGGGAAGATTGCTGGCGTCGGTCCAGCTTATGATCGCAGGTGCACCGTTTGAAAGCAAAAAGCCTCAAGATGTCCCATCCAGTCTTGGAAAGAAAGATCATGGACTGGCAAACTCTGAAAAAAACGTGACCCCTGCGGGCACCGCAACCCATCTTAAAACCGAAGTTCACGCGGGGCTCACCTCTGGTCTCAAGCCCGGTGAATTCTGGCAACTCTTGCTGCGGTACAGCAACATCTCCATATTCAATTCTATATCCTCGGTGTTCAACGTCGCCGCCCAATACGCCCCGCTACTCGTCCTGTCGTTCCTGTTCACACCGGTCGCCGCCGGCCACTATCTTCTAGGCTACAAAATCCTGAAGGCCCCGGCAGAACTGCTGGGAAAATCCGCAAAAAAGGTGTTCTTCCAAAGGGCGGCAAAATCGTACCAGCAGAAAGGTGAAATAGGCGATACGGTGGAAAAGGTCGGGACGCACCTTACCCTGATTGCCCTGTTCTTCATGACCCTCATGATCACAGGCCTGTCACCGTTTGTGACCAGCATTTTCGGTGAAAACTGGGCCGCTGCGGGCACCTACATTCCCTGGATTGCCGTATCGGTCGTCTTCGCATTCATTGCCAATCCCCTTGATTCGGTGGCTACCATCCTCTCCAAGGAACACATTGTGCTCTCGTTTCATGTCGGGTTTTCCATCATTCAGATTGCTGCGCTGGCGGCAGGTGGATTCCTCTTCCACAGTGCCGTAGCCGCCGTAGCCCTCTATTCCCTTACGGGAGCATTATACCACGGTTCCATGCTTTTGTGGCTGCTCCGCGTATCCCGGGTATCCATCAGCCGCTACCTCATAGATTCCGCCCCATTTATCGGAGTTTCCCTGCTGATTATCGGCGCTTATGCACTCCTGGGTGCAGACAATATCCCCGTCGCCGGATTGCTCGCTCTCAACCTGTCCTATGTTGCCGTCTATTCGTACCTTTCGCGACACGCATGGACGGGGCTGGCTGTCCGGCTCTTCACCTCACATGACAAACATCCGCCTGATTCCGAATCCACTCTATGAACATCCTGGTCGGCATCCTCCACTCGGGTGAAAACGAGTTTGAACATTGCATTGCCTCCATAAACAGGCAGAAGCGTGCGGATTTCGACATTTTCCGGATATCCGGAAAAAGGAACGCGGAAGTCCATGACGCGCTTTACGGACATTTCATGAGACGTTCGGCGCAGTATGATATCATGGTCAAAATTGATGCAGATATGGTAATCCGTGTTGATAATTTGTTCGAAATGATCCGGGAAGAGTTCCGTGGAAGGGAGCGCCTGGACCGGCTGTTCGTGCCGGTTTTCGACCACCTTGTGTTGCAAAACCTTGGCGGGGTGAATGCCTACCGAAATACGGTCACATGGGAGAAGAACTCCGGCCTTTTTTTCACTGACATGGTGCATCGCTTGCATTCCATACGGGAGACGGTTAAGTGGGACGTTCCCACCGACGAACCGCTGATCGACCATTGACCCGACCCGGTGTTGTTTCAATCCTTTCACTTCGAGTTTCACCGGACCATGAAAGCGTTCCAGCCGGGCAGCCGGCTGTGGCAGACCCGGATTCAGAAGATTCACAGGAACAGCATCCGCCGGATGTACCGGCTCGGCTGGGAGGACACGCACCGGCAGGAGCTAAAATCCGGGGCGGAACCATTACCCAGCCACAGACCGCACCTGCCGCGCCAGTATGCCCTGGCCGGATCGGAGTGCGCTCTATCGGGGCGTTATCGTGGAGAGCACATTCCGCGGTCAGATCCCTCCGTCCATGCCGCATTTGAGCAGGTTTATGGGCAGATCCGCAGCGGTGCAACCTTGGACCAACTGACGCCAAAGTTGCAATCTGCCCTGAATCGACGCCCCCCGCTGGACTACTGGTTCCAGTTCATGAAATTTCGACTCACTACATGACAGTGCGCCCGCTCCACAAGTATCCGGTCTGCCGCCGCTGCATGACGCCTTTTCCGGTGCCGGACAGGAAAGAGTGCGGCAGGAGGGAGGCATGACGCACAGGTCGAAGGTGTGCATCGTTAGTGACGCCATCCCGCCCGTCCATTCCGGTGCTGGACTTTCCGCCATGAAACTGGCCTGCCGCCTGCACCAAAAAAAGCACCTCGGACTGATACTCATCGGCATTTCGGACTACCTGATCCGCAGCGGCACCGACGGCTTCATCCTCCCCAATGACCCGGCTAACTACGCGGAGAAGATCCGGATGCTGGCAAACGATCCGCAGGCCAGGGCGCGCATTTCCACAGCCGCCGCCGAAAAAGCATCGGCTTCTTTTAACGAAGACCGGATCGACCGCACCTATATGCATCTGTACAGACAGATCCACGGATTGCAAACCCAGGTACCGCAGTCCGAGACCGTCCGATGACCATCAAAAAAGCACATATCGTACTGTTCCTGTTTGTCGTCAACTCCCTGGTGGCTATCACATCACAGATCGATCTGTTCGATGGGTTCCACACCGGACTCTGGCGGGCCTTGATCACCACCGCCACATTGCCGCTGCTGCTGGTGCACATTCGGATCAACGACACCACCCGGCTGATCTTCGTGCTGATCACCTACCTCTTCATCGTTCTGCTGAATAACACCCACTTCCTCCCGGCATTTAGCATCTATATGGGCGTGGTCTTTTCCCTGTTGATGTACCCGGTTGCCTACACCTATATCAGTCGCAGGTCGCATTATGATATGCTTTATTATATTATAATCACCCTTCTGTTTCTCTTCGGTTTGCATTTTCTGGCGGCGCAGGTCCTTCAGGTCGGCCCATCGCCTTACATGATAGGCGGGGCTTACCTCGGTGGCGGCGGGGTGCAGCAAACTTATGTCATCGTCTACTTGCTCCTGTTCCTGCCATTTTTGCTCCTGGCAAGGGATAAAAAACCAGAAAAAATCCACATTGCCGTCTTTCTGCTGTCCATCGCCCCGGTATTCCTCATATTCCGAAGGGGAGCGGTATTTGCGCTCATTGCAGGTTTCTTGACCTATGCCATGCTTTCCCCGCGCAAGGGAAGGTGGATGCGGTTTGCCACTGTGACTGCGGTACTGCTGGTATTGCTGGCACCCTTCTTTTTTCAGAGTCTAGTTGATACTTTGGAATACCGGCCCATCGATCCCGCTGAATTCACAGGAGTCGGCCGCACCGTTGAGCTATTGGAATACATACCGTTATGGATCAACGAGGGAGGGGTTGCACACACCCTTTTTGGAAGGGAGCTCTATGACTTCCGGACCTTGGCGGGCGTGGAAAGGGAGCTGCATACCGACTACGCCACATACATGATTGGTGCAGGAATCGTAGGTTTCATTCTCTATTTTTCGGTGATTGGACTGATCTGGCTGGACTATAGAAAGCACATCACAAAGGTACGGGACAGGTTCATCCGGCGTGAGATCCGTTCCGTTCTGGCCGCGCTGACCGTAGCATATCTGATTATCTCCTACTCTGGTCAGTTTTACGTGATCTCATCTCTGGCTGCGATCATGATGTTCTTTGCCATTATCAACCGCCATGTTAGGGAGTTGGCCTGTCATCCTGAAACGGCAAAAGAGGATAATTAATTGATCAAAGTCCTTTTCATCGCATCGGCCAACAAGGGGAATATCAGTCCGATAGTTCTCAGTCAGGGATTGAGCCTGTCGCGTTCCGGGATTACAATCAGTTACTTTGGGATAGAGGGAAAGGGGATCGCCGGTTATTTGAGCAATGTCAGCAGAATCAGGAAACGCATCAGGGATACAAACCCGGACATCATCCACGCCCATTATTCTTACAGCGGTATTGCCGCTTGCCTGGCTGCCGGGGGAAAGCCGGTAGTGGTTTCACTGATGGGCAGCGAACTTGCCAATAAAGGGATTTACCGGTTTGCAACCACGTTTTTCAGCAGGTATCTGTGGGATATAACCATCGTGAAGTCTGAATGGATGGCAAATCGGACAGGAAGCCGCCGTACCGTTGTCATCCCCAATGGGGTCGATCTGGATCAATTCTTTCCGATGGACGACCGGCCGGCCCTGAAAAAGAAGCACGGACTTCCGGCAGACAAAAAACATGTTCTGTTTATTGCAGACCCGGCGCGATACTCAAAAAATCATGAACTGGCCCGACAGGCAACCGGGCTTGTTCCCGGTGATGACGCGGAACTGGTGGTCAGATACGATTTGCCCCACAGTGACATGCCCGAACTGATCAACGCCGCTGATGTGGTGCTGCTCACCTCACGGTGGGAGGGTTCCCCCAACATCGTCAAGGAGGCCATGGCGTGTAATTGTCCGGTCGTGGCAACCGATGTCGGGGACATTGCCTGGCTCTTCGGCAGTGAAAAGGGTTATTACATAGCGGATCCGGATCCCACAGACGTAGCGCAAAAGCTCGGGCAGGCCCTGCAAGTGCGCAGAGGAACCGATGCCGTCAACGGGAGGGAAAGATTGCAGGTCCTGGGACTTGATTCCGGCACCATAGCACAGCGCATCACAGCGGTATATGATGCCTTGCTGAGTGATGATAAGTATCACAAAAAACAACCGTCAAAACCTTCCGTGATCCGAAAATGAGGTTGTTCATTGACATCGGCCATCCGGCCCACGTCCACTATTTCAAGCATTTTGCAAGAATAATGAGAGACCGTGGGAATGACATCTTTTTTTCAGTAAGAGACAAGGAATCCACGATTTCACTTATGG
>SLLP01000204.1 GCA_007133995.1 Balneolales bacterium | reverse complement strand
GTGGAGAATTTCGTGTTCATGATCACCTGACGTTGCGAATTGGACGGTTTGTGGGAGCGCAACCCCGGGCTTTTGCCCGAACGGGCCATGCCCATATTGATGCCATTGACCGTCCGGCCATTTCCGAAATGTGGGCGCGCATGACCACTGGCGGCGATGGACGGGATTACGGCATTGAAGCCTTGTGGAATACACCGAAATGGGAGCTGCGGGGGTTTCTGCACAATGGTTACAATCGCTGGAATTACACTTCCGGTATCAGCAGTGACCATGCAACAGGAGGGACAGAAACCGAGGGAATTGCGGTTAGTATTGCAGCAACACACTGGCCTGACGGACGCGACCGGCTTGAAGTGGGTGCTTATGCGAGTGTAAGTACTGCGAAAAATGAGCTTACACAAATTGCCAATATCGGTCGGAATTACGTGTCCTATTCCGCCCATGCCTACTGGGGTCCGATGGCCGGCGATCAACCTCTCCGACTCAAAACAGATATCATCGGCATCAGCTACCAGGAAGTTGCACCCTGGGACATCGAGAACTACATCGGCGCCTCTCTGTTCAGCGGATATCTGATAGCCCCCCACATCGAACTGTTCGCCATGGGTGAGTACTGGTATGGCGATGGTGGCGGGCAGAATGGAAGAAGCCAGGTCTTTGGAACTATCGGAGGTTCCTACAGCCTCAGCGCATTGTTAGGACGCCCTTTTGTCCACAACCGCATTATGCTGGCTTACAGCCTTCGTTCCATGGGAACCGAAACCATCGATTTTGACGAACCGGCGCATGTGGTGATGATGCAGATGCAGTTCTATTTCTGATTTGCAGTTCTGTTTCTGATTCCTGGTTATTGATTTTAATTCTTCCCGGGATTCCCTAAAATGTTCGTCGTCCGGCAAAGGCGCGTGTCAGTGTGGCATCATCAATGAACTCAAGATCGGTTCCCATTGGAATGCCGTGTGCTATGCGGGTCACATTGACACCCATGGGATGTACCAGTTTATTGATATAGTAACCCGTGGCTTCACCTTCTGCATCGGGATTGAGTGCCAAAATGAGTTCGCGAATCTGCTCTCCGTCACGAATACGCTGAATCAGTTCATTAACGCGCAACTCACCAGGTCCGATGTTTTGCAGAGGTGAAATTACACCACCCAGGACATGATAACGTCCGTTGAACTCTTTCGTTCGTTCAATAACATAGACATCTTTAGGCTCCTCGACTACGCAAACGATCCCGGTATTACGTTTCACGGAGCTGCAAACCGGGCAGGGATCACGATCAGCAATGTTAAAGCAGGTAGAGCAGTACCGGATATTTTTCTTCAAATCCGAGATGGCACGGGATAGCCGGAAAACCTGTTCATCATTCTGCTTCAACAGATACATGGCAATACGTTGTGCTGACTTTCTGCCCATGCCGGGTAAACGGGCCAGTTGTTCTACGGCCTGCTCGAGAGTTTCTGAAATAAGCTGCATTATAAGACTGAAGTATAATGATTTGGGATCTACTGTAATGTTCGACTATTTCATGCCTAAATTGCCAAGATCCAGTCCGCCGGGAAGCATACCTTTGGTAACTTCAGCCATTTTATCCTGTGAGGCTTCCTCTGCCTTTTTCAGGGCCTGGTTGATTCCGGCAATGATGAGATCCTCAAGCATTTCGGTATCGTTCGGGTCAATGATGTCGCGGTCGAGTTTAATGGAAGTAATTTCCCTGTTTCCATTTGCGATCACTTTCACCATCCCGCCCCCGGCTTCGGCTTCCACCTCAAGTTGATTAAGCTGTTCTTTGACTTCATCCATTTTTTTCTGAAACTCCGTCAGTTTTCCGAACATATCTGCCATATTCATAAAAAATCTCCTTTCTTTTTACATGTCAATAATCAAGTTCAGCGCCGAACAGACTAACAATTTTCTGCAGTTTTGGGTCTTTCTTCTGCAATGAAGAAAAATATTCATACGGATCGTGAACGGTGTCTGTTCGATTTTTTTTCTCAACAAGCTTTGATGTAAAACGCAAAGCGTATCCGAAATGTTCTTTTACCGTATCACATAATTTGCGCTGCTGTTCCCGGATAATATGCGAGGTAAAACTGTCATTACATTCCAGGATGACAATATCCTTTTTGAGGTCTACAGGACGGGTTTTCTGGATCGAAAAGTAGAGCATGGAACTTGTTGTCGCTTGCAACTTTTCGAGGTATTCCGGCCACATCATGTTGAGATCGTCCAATGTGTCCGGTTTATTGAACGTTTTTTTGCGGACCGGTTTGCCCTCGCTTTTTTTCGATAATTCATTTTCACCGAGTTGATGAGGCTTTGGTGATAACGCGAGATTGCCGCGTACCTCCCGATCAGCGTCATCGGTTGATTTAGCGGGAAGGGTGATAGCAGTGAGATGATTGCGGTTGCGACGTAGCGTTGGTGTGCCGAAGATATCGGGTTCCTCGTGAACTTGGGTGTTTCTATTATCGGACGGGCCGGAGGACTTGCCGCCGGAAGAATCCGTGCCGGATGAGACGGATGGACCGGATGAGACGGCAGAGCTGGATGAACCGGGCGAAGTGGATGAAACGGGTGAAACGGAATAGGCAGATGAACCGGGTGAAGTGGGTGGAACGGAAGAGGTGGTCGTTGAAGTGGAACCCGTGTGAGCCGGAGGTTTTTGGGGTGAACTGGTGTGACGGAGGGAACTGCCTGCCGGTTTTTGCTGATCGGATGGATCCGGTTGCCGGTTCATTTTCTGGTCAAGAGCTTCCAGTTTCAACAGCAGCTCCTCCAGTCCGCCGCTGCGTGTCATGTGGAACAGTTTGAGCAGCGTAATTTCCAGGTGGATGCGTGGCTGCTGCGCATTGCGAATGGAGAATTCGGCTTCGTGCACAATGTGCATCATTCGCATCAGATCATCCTCGGAAAACGCGGCCGATATCTCCTGAAACCGCTCTTTTGTCTCCTTTGTGGCCTCCATGAGGTAGAAATTCTGCGCATCCTTTGCCAGGTAGAGGTTGCGGAAATGCTCGGTAAGAGATGCCAGAAACTCCTGTATGTCATTTCCAATGTGCAGTAAATTGTGGAGCAGCGCCATCCCCGCGCGCGCATCCTTCCGCACAAGTGCATCGGTGAGCTCGAACATCCGTTCAGAGCTTACGATGTTCAGGGCCCGGTGAAGATCATCATAATGGATGCTGGTGCCGCAAAAAGCGACGGCCTGATCCAGAATGCCCAGGGCATCACGCAGCGCGCCATCTGCTTTCTTTGCAATGACGTGAAGCGACTCCCTGTCGATATTAATGCTCTCTTTCCGGGCGATCATATCCAGGCGGGCTACAATCTCATCCACCGTGATCCGCCGGAAGTCAAAGCGCTGGCAACGCGAGAGGATGGTCGGGAGGATGCGATGGGGCTCGGTTGTGGCAAAAATGAAAATGACATGATCGGGCGGCTCTTCCAGTGTTTTGAGCAGCGCGTTGAACGCCGCCTTCGAGAGCATATGGATCTCATCGATGATATACACCTTATAGCGGCCGGTTTGCGGAGGAATACGCACCCGCTCCCTCAGGCTCCGCACATCGTCGACGCTGTTGTTTGAGGCGGCATCAATCTCAACTATATTGAGTGTGTTGTTGAGCTGCTCCCCGTCCACATCCATGTCCACATCGTTGATGGTTCGCGCCAGGACACGTGCCATCGTGGTTTTGCCGACACCTCGCGGACCGCAAAACAGATAGGCATGACTCAGCCGATTTTTTTCTATGGCATTTTTGAGCGTATTGCTGACATGCTCCTGAGAAACAATATCATCAAAATTCTGCGGACGATATGCGCGGGTAAGGGCTTTGTAGTTGGAGGACATTACTGTTGGCGAAAGGGACAAAGTTCAGGTTCTTGTAAAGGTAACAAAATGAGCACTCCGCATCCAGAAAACTCAGGAGTAAGATGCATCTCTTCGTCAGCGCATTACAAGCTCAATCTCCTGCCGGATTTTTGGAACGGTTGTCAGGTTTTCGAGTCCGTCATCACGAACGATTATGTTGTCCTCAATGCGTATGCCGCCGAAATCGAACAGCTCTTTGAGACGTTTACCATTCAGAAAACCGGAGATCCCCTTATCGGCCAAGGCCGGCTCCAGCAGGGCCGGAATGAAATACAGACCAGGTTCGATGGTCAGGACCATGGCGGATTCAAAAATTCTGCGGGCGCGCAGGAAGCGCAGCCCGGGGCGGTCGATCCGTTTGGTGCCCTTGGGGTAGCCGCCGACATCATGTGTGTCCAGGCCAAGAAAATGGCCCAGACCATGCGGGAAAAAGAGGGCGAATACGTTTTTGTCCATCAGTTCGTCGATGTCACCCTTGACCAGGCTGCAATCTCGTAATCCGGTAACGATAACCTTTGCCGCGGCGAGGTGAGCATCCTCCATTTTGTTGCCCGGCCGAATGAGGTTGAGTGCGGTTGTCTGCGCATCCAGCACGATATCGTACAAGTCGGCCTGAATCGGTGAGAAGCGGCCATTCACCGGATAGGTTCGGGTGATATCAGAGGCGTAGCCGTGACATTCGGTTCCTGCATCCACAAGAAACAGTTCGCCGTCATCCAGTTGCCGGTGTTTTCCGGTATGATGGAGAATGGCCGAGCCCGGTCCGGATGCGAAGATGCCCGAATAGGGTGGATGGAGCTGACCGTGCCGGATCGCGTGATAATCGAAAACGGCCTTCATTTCATACTCGTATGTTCCCGGACAGACGGCCTGCATCACCTCGAGATGCGCCTGATTTGCAGCTGCCGCGGCGGTTTTGAGGTTCGCGATCTCCCCATCCGTTTTGATCACCCGGCACCAGGCCAGCGCATCCTGCAAATAGCCGGTTTCGGGGGTGAGTCCGAACTGCCGGATATCCTGCTCGGAACCAGGCAGGCCATGCACGGTTTCAGGTTTCAGTTTTTTGAGCCAGTCGGAGAGTTCATCGTCATAGATGACCTTGTCCGGACCGTATTTGCCGATGTAGTCATCAGCAGTGAGAACATAGCCCATCCAGACGGCAAATTGGGCATCCCTTCGCGGAATCACAAGCACATATTCACCGGTACCACAATGGAGTACAGCCGACATATCCGGTTCATCGACGCCTGTAACGTAAAGGAAATTCGATTCCTGGCGAAAGGGGTACTCAAAATCCGTGTTGTATCGGCGAGATACCGCTCCGCCTCTGAGGTATATAATGCTCTTGTCTTCATCTTTGAAGAGCGTCAGGAGCCGGTTTCTGTGTTCGTGATGCATAGGTCGACAATTTTTTTACTGGTGGATTATTGCTGGGCGCTTTCTTTAGTATGTCTATTTGCGATGCGTCTGTTGCGATGTATCAGTTGCGGCGCTTATTTCTGTACGTCTATTTATGTATTTCTATTCCTGTGTGTCCAATTTCTGATTGTTTATGGCTGCATGTTCATGGTTGCATGTTGCGGTTTGGAATGGGGATCAGGATATGTTCCAGGATCGTCGCAAGCTGCCTTGCCGTTGCATCGCCTTTTATTTGGGAAGTTTCTTTCTCCTTTGGAATGAAAATATCGGAAAACCAGAACTGTTCCATCTCTGAAATATCGGGTTTTTCCGGATTATCTGTGTCGTCAACAAATAGTTTCGGAGCGTGAAAGCCGTCCCGTGCCGAAAGTGCGAGGCTGAAGCAGGCAATATTCTGATTCTTCCGATTGGCGACAGCACTGAAGACCGCTTCTTGCCGGTTCCTGGCAATCAGGCTTGCGGCCAAGAGGGTATCAGGAGATCCTGCAGCCGGCAAGAGGATATAGTAGTGTGGATGGACATGAGCATCTCCGGGAAAAATGAAATCAAGATAGCTGAGGGTTTCAGTGGATGCGTGAAACAAAAGGGCAAGCCGGTCAGCCAAAACATCCGCATAAGTACTATCCAGGCCGCCGGGCAGGAAACCGCGTGAGATCCAGTATTCAGGGTCGCGGGAGACGAAAAGGTCTTCACGGTGCAGAAATCCGGGATAATCCGGTTCATCAACGGGCTGGAGTCCATCCGACACATGGAACAGGGCATCGTGGATGCCGTTTGAAAGCATGAGCCAGGGTGCCTTTACG
>SLLP01000123.1 GCA_007133995.1 Balneolales bacterium | reverse complement strand
TGATGGCCCGAAGCCGGCCATCCTTGTCTTTTTTGATCCATGCGATATCGTCACCGATGGTGGTCACTTTCCAGCCTTCCATCTCTTTCGGAGGAATGAGCATGGCGAAGTTGGTCTTGCCGCAGGCACTGGGGAAAGCGGCTGCAACGTATGTTTTCTCCTTCTTGGGAGATTCGACTCCAAGGATCAGCATGTGCTCGGCCAGCCAGCCTTCATCGCGGGCCATGGTGGAGGCGATCCGCAGTGCAAAACACTTTTTGCCAAGCAGGGCGTTGCCGCCGTAACCACTACCGAAGGACATGATAGTGCGCTCTTCGGGGAAGTGGGTGATGTACTTGGAATCGTTGCAGGGCCACGGTACATCCTGTTGTCCTTTTTCGAGAGGGGCGCCGACAGAGTGGAGGCATTTGACATACTCACCGTCTTTTCCAAGTACCTCCATCACTTTCTTTCCGATGCGGGTCATGATACGCATGTTGACTACGACATAGGCAGAGTCGGTGATTTCAACACCGATGTGAGATATCGGGGAGCCGATCGGGCCCATGCTAAACGGGATGACATACATGGTGCGGCCTTTCATGCATCCGTCGTAAAGCTTGTTCAGTTTGGTTTTCATCTCATTGGGATCCATCCAGTTGTTGGTTGGACCGGCATCGGATTTCCTTTTGCTGCAGATATAAGTGCTCTCTTCCACCCGTGCCACGTCGGAAGGATCGGAAAAGGCAGCATAGCTTCCTGGCCGCTTTTTCTCATTCAGCTTGGTAAAGGTTCCGCCATCGACCAGAAGCTGACAAAGTCGGTCATACTCCTCCTGGGTTCCATCTGTCCACTCGACATTGTCGGGCTTGGTCAGGGCGGCAGTTTTCTCCACCCATTCAATAAGTTCCTTGTGTTTAATCCACTCAGGATGTTTCATAGCTGTACTCCAGTGATTATTGGTTTACAATATCGGCTTATGTGCCATTGATATTAAAAAAAACTTCAGCTCAGGTATTATTATCGAGAGGTTAGTCACACCTCTCGCACTGCATTTCAGGCGTAGCTGCACTGCATAGATTACCGAACAGATTTCCAGATTTTTTATAGCTGATTATAACCTAAGTCATTTAGCTATCTTTTTCAAAAACAATGATACGGATTGAATTTGAATATCATGTTAAGAAAGGCTGCGGCACGCCATTTTTTTTAAAAAAGCACCTGTTGTGCAAACCAGTTAAACCGGAAGAAAGACCTTGAACTCTGCTCCGCCTTTTTCGGCATTTTTAACTCTGATTTTACCGCCGTGTTTCTGGATGATCTGTTGCGAGATGGACAGGCCGAGTCCCAGTCCGAAGCTGGTGGTTTTGTGCTTGGTGGTGAAATTCGGCTTGAAAATTTCACCGATAACCGATGATGGAATGCCCGGACCGTTATCCTTGACGGAAACCCAGACATAGCGTTCGTCGTGGCCGCACGAGATCACCAGCTCACCGCGATCCTGCATGGCGTCGCACGCATTGATGATCAGGTTGGTCCACACCTGGTTAACCTCACCGGTGATGACATCTATGGGAGGAATGTCAGAGAAGTTCAGAATAACATCGACCTTTTTCAATCGGTTTGACAGTAACAGGAGCGTATCGTTAAGGCCGTCACGCAGGTCCGCCTTCTCGTATTTTCCTTTATCCTGCCGGCTGTAGCTTTTCAGGCTGGATACGATTTCACCTATTCTTTTGGTGCTGGACTGAAGATTCTTCAAAAAATAGCCGCTTTCGTAAAACAGAATCATATTCTCCAGCTCGGAGCGCTTCGAGACATCCGGTTTTTCCCCAAGCTGTTTTTTTACGATCTTCAGTGCCTCGTCGCTCATCGAGGTCACTTTGCGCAACAGGCTGCGTGGGAATTTGGGATAGGCAGTTTCCCACTCTTTCAGGATTCGTCGCTGCTCTTCGGAATCGCGGACTACCCGGCGAAGGCCGAGCCGGAAGAAATTGTTATATTCCTCACCCTGGTCCGGGCTGGCCTGCCGGATTATCTCGGGAAAGTATTCCGCCAGATTTTCAGATGCCCGGAGCATGGCTGCAGCGGGGTTGTTTATTTCGTGCGCTATACCTGCAACCAGCTGTCCCAGAGTTGCCATCTTTTCCTGGCTGATGAGACGGTGCTGGGTTTCCTCCAGCTGTTTTAGTGCCTGGCGGAGATGGTTGCGCTCTTTTTCCAGGGTCTCATTGATGCTTTCCAGCTCCACATGCACCGAAACCACATGATGATAACGGTCGATCAAATTGCCGATGATCAGCTGCTGCGCGAGAAGAGCCACCTCATCCCTGCTTCGTTGCAACTCCAGGAAATCCTTCTCCTTCATTTTGATGGCCCTGCATGGACTCGCTGCCACGGCGGTGGTCAGAACAGGTTCGCCGGTGACGAAAGAGATGAGTCCGACGAGAGCGCCCGGGCGGAGCCAGTCAACCGTGATGTTTCGACCGTTGGGTGTTTTTTTGGATAGCTGAACGGTTCCTTCCAAAAGGATGTAGACCGACTCGTTGAAATCCCCTTCGCCGAAAAACTTGTCATTCTTGTCAAATTCAATTTCCTCTGCATCAAAAGCCCTGGAAGCTTTGAGGTATTTGGCAATCTGACTTGTAATGCGGGTCGGATCCTGCAGCCAGTTTTTGGCAAAGTTTAAAATCATGGTATATATGCTATTCGTCGCTGATGTTGTGCCGGGTACGGATATGCTCGAAAATCTTTTCCGTGTCAAGGGTAGCCATATAGGGCAACAGATTCTCCTCATTTTCGATTACAAAGTCGGTGAGCAGATTTACGGACACATCGAGAAGTTCCTCCCGGTTCCAGGGCTTGGAAATGTAATGGTGAAGCCGGGCCTCATTGAGTGCCCTGACAGTATCATCCAGTCCGGCCTGTCCTGTGAGTAGCACTTTTCGGGATTCATGTGTGCGTTCGTTTTTATGCAGTTCAATCAACAACTCCACACCGTTGTCACCAGGCAAAATATGATCGCACAGGATAAGACCGATTTTTTTCCCGTCGTCAAGCAGCTTTTCAATGACTTCACGGGCTTCTTCGGCTGATGTGGATGTTTCAACCGGAAATTGTTCCTCCAGCTTTTCAAGGTCTCTGACCACTGCATCCAGCACTTCCTGTTCGTCTTCAATGCAGAGGATGTAGATATCGGATCTTTCCATAATCGGATTTTTATAATAAGATGTTAGTTAGTGACAATGGGCCAGTAGAACATGGCGTAGACGAGTATGAGCATCACACCCACTATGCCGATGATAACGCCGATTTTAGCCATATCCTTGGTTTTGATGATTCCGGTGGACATGGCAATGGCATTGGGGGGCGTGGAGATGGGGAGCGCCATCGCCAGGCTGCACGACATGGCAATCACAATGCCGGTTATGAGCAGATTGAAACTGTCACCCATGACACCGGAGGTGTGCAGACTGATGACAAGCGGCATCAGCAAAGTTGCAGTTACGGTATTTGAAAGGAAATTGGACATGGCCACGGCAACTATTCCAAATACAAGGATCAGGGTGATATAGCCCATCGCCCCCCAGTCAAACCCGGAGATCATCCAGACGGCAAGACCTGTCTTGTCCATGCCGATTCCGAGGGATATCCCGCCGGCCATGAGCCAGAGTACATCCCAAGGCAGATTGCGTATGTCGTTTTTAGAGAGAATTTGTCCGGTCACCAGTGCCGCTACAGGAAGAAAGGCAACCATGCTGCTCGGTATGCCGTGCTGGTTCTCGGTGATCCAGAGCAGCACCGTGGCGCCGAAGATCACGTAGAGGCCGATAGCCTTGGGAGAGAGATTGAGTTTGCCTTTCATGTCAAGTTTGAACTGGTCGACACTTGGCGGGAAGAAAGCAAGCAGCAGCCACCATGCAAATATCAGCATGATCATCACCAGTGGAAATGCATAAATGATCCAGTCGGTGAAGGAGATGGATTTACCGTATTCGGTAAGTGCCGCAATCACGATGGCGTTGGGTGGCGTTCCGATCGGTGTGGTGATGCCCCCGATGTTGGCAGCGATCGGGATGGACAGCGCCAGTCCGAACTTGAAACGGTCGCCAGGTTCGAGCTGTGCTATGATGGGCAGGATGACGGTCACCATCATCGCAGCGGTGGCAGTATTGCTCATGAAAGCCGAAAGTGCGGCGGTGACCAGCATCAACCCGAGAATAATGAAGCGCGGACTGGAACCAAAGGGCGACAGAAGGTATCGAGTGAGGTTTTTATCCAGGTTGTACTTGACCGAAGCTTCGGCGAGCATGAATCCGCCGAGGAAGAGAATAATGATAGGGTTGGCGAGAGTACCGATGTAGTCGGTGTAGCTGTTGGGTTGATAGTTGACAAGACGATGATTAATATTTGTAACAATCTCGTGGTCGGCTGAAAGCTGTTCGCTTCGGATGATAACGTGCTGTCCGTTCCGCTCGACAATTTCAACCGGTACCGCCTCGGTTTTGCCGGGTTCGACTACCAGCAGGACGGTCTGGTCATCCCTGAGTGCTCCGGTGGGGATCTGCCAGGTGTTCTCCTGAAGTTCCACGGGTTTGCCGGATGGCAGCTCCGCATCCATGTACATGGGACCCTGGGCACTCAGCAGCACGATCTGCAACAGGATGACCAGCATGGATGTGGCGTAAATGGGTATGGGTTCGAACATCCAGAAAACTGCAGCCATTATAAAGATCCCGAGTCCGATCTGCCCGGCAAACGAAAGTGCTCCAAGCGGCAGCAGGAAGGGCAGAACAAGTCCGAAGATACCGAGAAACAGTCCTGTAGTTTGAGTGGGGGTCAGTCCTTTTAAACCCGATTTCATGTGATTATAATCTTTGATTCATATGGTAAGATAGAATGTCCATGACGTTTTTAATCATACTTATGTGTGTCCCGCCCACGGTCATGGACATTTCATCTGTTTAAAAAGTTGAATTTATAATGAACTCACATGGCAGAATATAATCATCCTCCTGTGTGTCAGCCGGAGGCTGTCATGTTCGTTTCATATTAGCATAACCTGTTAAAAATATGTGAATTTGGCGTTACAACAATAGTACGCTTCCTATTTGAATGAAATATGAAGTGTGGAATGTCCGAGAGCCCGGAAGCAGGGAGGGTAGATATGTCGGGGTGGACTTATAATACAGTGATGCGCATCAGGTGTGTTTTTTTTAGATTTTTTCATGAATTGGTGGTACATTGTCTGAGCGTTTAACCAAGGTATATCAAAAGGATATTCTGAGAATATTTCCTGCAGGACAGCAGCCAAACGGCCGTCAGTAAACTATTAATGACTGACAAACTTGCTGTTCAGGGGTATCCGGCAGAGCCGTGGATATTATTATTCTATATGACTTTGTCCTCAATTAGATACCTTTTCAGGAAGTTAATAACTACAATCGGGTAAAACTATGATGAAAAAAGTGAAGTATGTTTACGTTTTTGGCGGTGGCAAAGCCGATGGCGACCGCACAATGAAGGAGCTGTTGGGTGGAAAGGGTGCGAATCTTGCAGAAATGAGCAAAACCGGACTGCCGGTACCCCCGGGCATGACGGTCTCCACCGAAGCCTGCGACCATTACTATAAAAACAACGAGCAGTGGCCGGAAGGTCTCGAAGAGCAGCTCAAGGAGGGCATAGCTTTCCAGGAAGAGCAGATGGGGGCAAAGCTGGGTGATCCCCAAAATCCGCTTCTGCTGTCGGTGCGCTCCGGCGCAGCGGCCTCCATGCCCGGGATGATGGATACTGTCCTGAACCTGGGGCTCAATGATGAGGTGGTTGAAGGACTTGCCGATATAACTGGAAACGAGCGTTTTGCATTAGACAGCTATCGTCGTTTCATCGACATGTTCGGCGATGTGGTTATGGGTGTTTCCCACGACCTGTTTGAAGAGGCCATGGAAAAACTCAAGGAAGAGAAGGGCGTCACAAATGACACCGATCTGACCGCAGGTGATCTCAGGGAGCTGGTGGATCGTTTCAAGGCCATTTACCGAAAAAAAACCGGATTCATGTTCCCATCCGATCCAATGGAACAGCTTCGTTATTCCGTCAATGCGGTGTTTGGTTCGTGGATGGCAGACCGCGCCGTAAGATACCGTCAGATCGTCAACCTCACCGGCTTGATCGGAACAGCCGTGAACGTTCAG
>SLLP01000071.1 GCA_007133995.1 Balneolales bacterium | reverse complement strand
CCGGAGCAGGTTTTCGCCATCCCGGAAAAGCTTTCTCTGGCCGATGCGGCGGCCATCCCGGTCAACTACCTGACCGCCTGGCAGCTGGCGGAGATGGGCGGGCTGCGAAGCGGCGACACGGTGCTCATCCACAATGCCGGTGGCGGCGTGGGGCTGGCGGCGCTCGACATCGCCCGGCACATCGGAGCGCGCACCCTCGGCACCGCATCCCCCGGCAAGCACGAACGCCTGAAAGAGCGCGGGCTGGATGTGGCCATCGACTACCGGCGGGGCGACTGGGTCAAGGCCGTGCGGCATCATACCGGCGGACATGGCGCCGATGTCATTTTCGATCCGATGGGCGGTTCCAGCTGGAAGCAGAGCTGGCAGGCACTGCGTCCGACCGGACGACTGGGCATGTTCGGCGTATCACAGGTAACCGAATCCACCCTTCCCGGTCCGCTTCGCTACGTGCCGCTGCTGCAGAAAATGCCGTTCTGGACGCCCGTACAGCTGATGAACCAGAACAAGGGCGCCTATGGCGTGAATATCGGCCGGCTCTGGAGCGAGAAAGAGAAGGTCGCCGGATGGGCCAGGGAGATCCTGAAGGGAGCCGAAGAGGGCTGGATCAATCCGCATGTGGATGCGGTGTTCACCTTTGAAGAGGCGGCGGTGGCCCATACGTATATCGAAGAGCGGCGCAACTTCGGCAAGGTGCTGCTTGCGTCCAGGGTGTGAGTTCGAAGGCGGCTTGTCGTGCGGTGGATAATGTGCCTGTAGTGCGCTGATTATGCACCCGATATGCGCGTCTTCATGCGAAGAAACATGACCGGAGCAGAATATCATTTCAAGGGAAAAGTGTTGACGAACTGGAACAAGCCTTTCGTGACTCTATTGATGATTATCTGGATTTATGCCAACAACGGAACGAGGAGCCAGACAAGCCATTTTCCGGCCGGCTGATGCTTCGTCTTCCTTCTGACGTTCATCACAGGGTTTATGTCCGGATTAATTTTCTGAACATAGGTCCGAACCTGTTGTCCACCTTCCGCCTTGCCGGTATTGTATGTGATTACGTATACTGGCAGGGCAACCCGGAGAACCGGCAACTGTGGTGACAACAGGTAGTGCCCCCCGGTTATGTAAGCACCATAGCACTGGCTTTGGCACTGTTTGCCGCATTCATCAGCTACGTTGCCATGATCAGAAGAGTGAAAGACTGACTTGCCTCCCCCATTCGCATACATCATTCACTCTACCTCGACCAAGTCGAATAATTAACGATAGAGTGGCTGCCCAGCCACCCTATTTTAAAAAATCACCTGCTTTTGATTCGGTCCATACTCGTTTTTCTTGGGATCACTGTCCTGAGCCATGAACATAAGCAACACCAGGGCACCTAAAAAAGGAAAGAAAACAGCAAGGAGCCACCAACCACTGCGATCCGTGTCATGGAGCCGACGCACCGAAACGGCAATAGCAGGAATGAGCACTGCAATACTGTAGATTAAAACAATGATACCGGAACCATCTGTCAAGCCATCAATGGTTTTGAGCAGGATTAAAATTACCAGATTGAAAGCCATGAATATCCAAAACTCCGTTCGTCGCGAACGTCCGCTGAAAACTGCATACTGTTTCAAAACCTCCAGGTACCAATGCATGCGGCCTCCAATTCAGCTGCACTATGTTACATATTGTCGATGGAAGAAAGGTCTCTTGCAGTCCTATCCCCCTATTCAACCCTATATAAATCCAACTCCTGCGACTTGGTCTCAATTCACTATTTCCTCAATGTAATAAAGCCAAGAATAAAATCCTCAATAAATATATGTCGTATATGATGACGAAAGTAAGCTGTAATGAAAAGTGGCGTGATCATGAGTCATTCATAATGATCTGGCATTCCTTTCGTCATATTGTATGAAGATGATTGAATTGCACAAATTCCCTGGTGATCGCAGGTCCGATGCCTGTTTTATAGACCCCGGGACCGGGAAAATATGCGCGGACAAACTCATCAGGCAGCGGCACATCCTCCCTGTTTCGGACACTTTTACCGATATTGAAATCGTCAAATCCTGCCGTATGTGTAAGCAGATGTCGAAGAGTGAATCCGCCAGTTCGTGATCTGCCATCACATCTTCAGCAAGGAGTCGTTCCTGTTCCGCAGTGAAGGCGGATTCATAAACCTGACCAATACTTTGCGCAAGCGTTAACTGTCCATGCAGGCAGATCCAAAACAGGCATGCGACGATAAATGACCTGGATATAACATCCATCCCCTTGTTCCCCTGATGTTAATAATAATACCACCCGGTAGTTCCGGGTGGCCGATTCAGTGCGCAAATTCAATGCACAGATTCAATGCCGGATCTGAATAACAATACAAACCTACGCCAATGTATGAAGAAAGTTTCAATGACTACGCAATATCCGGTCTGATGCGGAACACGCCCTGTCATTGAACCATACTCCGGGCCAAAGCAGCTTGAATAATTATACAGACTCAAGAAATTCCTTCCAGGGTGATGCCTGCATGGTCTGAGTGTCTGAGCGCCCGTGCGATCGTATGATCATTGAGGCCTTGTCAACCTGTGCCGGATCGGGTGATTCCACAATATCCACCACATCAAACTGACCTTTTACCGCATAACTGTCTTTCCAAACGACATCAGGACATTCGTCCTTTATTTTTTTCTTGACCGTGTCAGCCATTTTTCTAAAGTCATCCGGTTCTTTCAATGCATCCGGGGATATTTTACTGAGGATAATATAGTTACTCATAGCATGATGTTTTTTTGAGTTGATATTTGTCACTTTAAAGACTCATATCCTTATTTAACTGCCACTCTTCTCTTTTCCTTGTTTGGATGTCTCTTACAGTCTATAACAATTGTGGTTCTTCATAAGTTTAAAGTAATAGCAAATTTCCTATCTTCAGACATACAATTTGAACAATCATCTAATTTGCATGACACATGGGACGAGAAACCATACTTTTCAAAAGCAAGGAGCGTAAAGGCCGTAAAGAAGTATCCGACTTTTTGCATCAGCTGGCTGATAAAATCGCAGCCGGAAACCTGGTACTCAGACAGGGGCAAGACGAGGTGAACCTGGAAATACCCGAGAACCTCATTCTGGAAGTTGAGGTTGAAGATGAGCACAAACGCAAAAAAGGAAGGCGACGACAGCTCGAAATCGAACTGAAATGGTACGACAACGAAGACGAAGGCGGTCCACTTGAGCTGGAGTAACCTGAATTCAACGTGTACAGCCTAGATCGAAT
This sequence comes from Balneolales bacterium, assembly GCA_007133995.1. GTDB lineage: Bacteria > Bacteroidota > Rhodothermia > Balneolales > Natronogracilivirgulaceae > SKNL01. Next base: position 2,917 of record SLLP01000071.1, on the reverse strand, counting down.
TTTGTGGATTTTAACAGCGTAACGGCCGGTTTTCCACGTTGACAAAAACCGTTGCAATAATGATTTTCGTCACGATGATGGTTTTAGTTGACGATAGTTTCAGCGAGGATGATGATTTTCGTCGACGGTGCTTTTTCTCCTCACGTTCTCAAGCGCACGCAACACAGCATCCACGTGGCTGTTCATGCGGAAATTGTCCTCATGCCGTAACAGAATCCGTTTACGGGTATCGATCAAAAAAGTCACCCGCCGGCTGAGCATGCCGAACAGTAAAAGACAGCCGTATTTGTTATGAACCGTACCGTCCGGATCTGAAAGCAGCACATAGGGCAATTCATTTTTACCAATGAAAGCGGTGTGGTCGTCCGCTGAATCTCTGCTCACCCCGGCAACCGCAACTCCATGTGACAGCAATAAGGTATAGTTGTCCCGAAAGGAGCAGGCCTGCCGTGTACAACCGGGAGTGTCATCCTTTGGATAGAAGAAGAGTACGAGTGGACCCTTTTCAAGCATTGTTTCAAGATTGACTTTGTTGCCGTGCTGATCAGCAAGTGAAAAATCCGGCGCAATATCACCAACGGAAAGTGCCATAAATATAGAAATTGTGGACATTGCCCTGTCTACCGACGTTTGATTCTTCTTTGATATCAAATACGCAGCTTTAAAATAAATCATTCCCGCGGCATCAAATACCCTGACCATTACCCTGTCCATATCTGATTATCAAAGAAATAAAGATTTTTGATACATTATACAATATGTTACATCATGCCAGGAATCACATTGCCTGTCGGTCGGACCAACCTGTTCAACATTCCGATTCTACGAAATTGATTTAGAAGTAAAACTATGCACATCCGCTTAATACACATACTGTTATGCACCGGATTTCTTCTGATGCCGCACAGTCTGCTCAATGCCGTTCAGTCACAATCAGAACAATTTGAATTTCACAGAGGTCAGCCCTCCTCCCCACCTGCGGATTTCGACATCCTGATCCGCAATGGCCGTGTGATCGACGGAACCGGAAATCCGTGGAATTATTTGGATGTGGGCATCACCGGAAACCGTATTACCGCCATGGGCAAATTGACGGATGCAACCGCCAACACCGTAATTGATGCTGACGGACATTATGTGACACCCGGTTTCATCGATCCGCACAATCATTCGGCTGGCGGACTCGCTTCGCCGGAACTCAGCCATTCCTATCCGCTGCTTGCCCAGGGGATCACAATGATTGTCGCCAATCCCGATGGCGGCGGCCCGCTGAATCTCGAGGAGCAGCGTCTGGATCTTCTCAAAGATGGACTCGGTGTCAACGTTGCCCAGTTTATTCCGCACAGATCGGTCAGACGAAGCGTAATGGGCGCCGAAAATCGTCATGCAACTGACGCAGAGATGGATAAGATGAAGTCGCTTGTCAGGCAGGCCATGGAATACGGCGCCTTCGGCCTCTCAACGGGGATTTTCTATGTACCCGGAAATTTTGCCCCTACTGAAGAATATATTGAGCTTAACCGAATAGTCGCGGAGTATGGCGGCGTACATCAGAGCCACATCCGGGATGAATCCGACTACTCCATCGGCGTTGTGGCTGCAGTCGATGAAATCATAGAAATCACCCGACAATCGGGCGTCACAGGTATCATCACACACATCAAGGCGCTCGGAACATCGGTTTGGGGGGCTTCAGACCAGATCATTCGAAACATAGCACAGGCCCGGGATGATGGCCTTCCGATATTCACCGATCAGTATCCGTACTCGGCATCAGCTACTTCGGTAATGTCAGCGATGGTGCCCGCATGGGTGCGCGAAGGCGGTACCGATGCTTTTCACGAGAGGCTTTCGGACGAATCGCAGCGTGAAAAAATCCTGGCCGGAATCACGGAGAACCTGGAGCGCCGCGGTGGTCCCGATCGTGTTCAGTACCGCCGTTTTTTGCCTGATCCGAGCGTAGAAGGCAGGTTGCTGTCCGAGATAGCGGCCGAACGCGAAATGTCGCCTGAGCTGATCCTGATGTCTCAAATCGAGCAGGGAAATCCGGGACTCGTCTCCTTCAACATGCATGAAGACGACATCCGGGCATTCATGGTACAGCCGTGGAATATGACAAGCTCCGACGGTGGTTACGTCACATTCGGAACCGGCGTCCCTCATCCGCGTAACTACGGTTCGTTTCCCAGGAAAATCAGGAAATATGTCTTTGGAGAGGGGCTGCTCTCTCTGGAAGATGCGGTTCGCAGCATGACATCGCTCACCGCCGGAGTTTCAGGCCTTCACGACCGTGGAATTTTGCGGCCGGGCATGGCCGCCGATGTGGTTGTGTTCGATCCTGAGCGGATTACCGATCGCGCCACCTACCGGGACCCGCATCAGTATTCCGAAGGTATGGTATGGGTGATTGTTAACGGCGGCATCGCCATCGCCGACGGGGAATTCACGGATGGCATGTTCGGGGATGTTATCCGAAGGGTGCCACATCGCTGATGCTCTCCTCATTGTTGGTTACAATGCAAAAACCCTGCTTGTTTGACCACTTTAAAGCATCAAATAGCGCCTGATAAACTTATAGATTAGCCAGATGACAACGATTGCCAATATGATTTCAAATATTTCCTGCAACATGGCATCCTCCGGTTAGCGGTTGCCTGCTCAAAATGATTAACACAAACCTCAACAGATACATACCCACTACTGTAATATAATCAAAATGGGATGAATCCAAGTTGCCAACACCAGAATAATCGACCGCAATGAAGAACATCGGCCTGCTTCCCCGGCTTATTATCGGTATCATTTCCGGAATTCTGATCGGACTGTTTCTGCCGGAATGGATCGGACGCATCCTCTATACCTTTACACACTTTTTTGGCGAATTTCTCGGGTTTATCGTCCCGCTGATCATCGTCGG
>SLLP01000113.1 GCA_007133995.1 Balneolales bacterium | reverse complement strand
CTCCAACGACAACCAGATCGATTTTCTTCTCTTTCATCACCCAGGCGGCCATAGAGTCGGTTATCAGGTGATGCGGTACGCCTGTTTTTTCCAGTTCCCATGCCGTTAGACGGCTCCCCTGAAGCAACGGGCGGGTTTCATCCACCCAGGTATGGATTTTCTTTTTTTGCAGATGAGCGTGGTATATTATCGACAGCGCCGTACCGTACTGGCCGGTGGCCAGGCTGCCGGTATTGCAATGGGTCAGGATCTGTGCATTTATCGGGATCAGCTCCTGGCCGTTCCCGCCGATAGCGGCGCAGACACGTTTGTCTTCTTCGTGAATGGATTTGGCCAGTTCCAGCAAAGCTTCCTTGCTGCGGGCGACCGGTTGATCCTGCATGTCACGAGCGGTTTTTATTGCCTTGTCAAGTGCCGATTGAAGGTTGACAGCCGTTGGACGGGAAGTGGCAAGATATTCGCTAATGCGCTCCACATCAGTGTGGAACGGCTGGAGGCTGTCTTCCGGCAGATCTTTTACACCGAGGTAAACCCCGTAAGCGGCAGCAATTCCGATCGCAGGCGCCCCGCGAACACGAAGTGACCGGATGGCTTCCCATACACGCCCGACTTCGAATATATCCAGGAAAAATTCCCGATGCGGCAAATAGGTCTGATCAATGATCCGGAGATGGTCATCGATCCATTCGATGGACTTGACAACTTCAACGGGTTTTATTTTCGGTAGCATAGGGATGATTTTCTGCCGTGTGATTTTCTGCCCTGATGGAGCCCTGAAAGCTGGATTGGGGTGGAATCAGGCTCTGGGGTGAAAAGACTTGTGCACTTCTTCCAAAAAGGAACGATCTATGTGTGTGTATATTTCAGTGGTCAGGATGGAGACATGCCCCAGCATTTCCTGAACAGCTCGCAGGTCGGCACCTCCTTCAAGCAGGTGAGTGGCAAAAGAGTGCCTTAGGGTGTGAGGGTGGATCGGTTTCTCAATACCGGCTTTACGGGCTGCTCCGGTTACGATATGCCACAGGCTCATTCTCGTCAATGGCTTGCCTCTGTAGCTCAAAAAAAGTCGATTCCTGGCAATTGGGATGTTTTTTCTGAGCAAGGGCCGTGCATTCTTCAGATAGTCGGAAACGGCATCCAGTGCCATGCCACCCACGGGAACCAGCCGCTCTTTGTTCCCTTTCCCGATAATCCTGAGCAGCTGCAACTCAGGTATGAACTGATCCGACTCAAGTTCCACCGTTTCGGAGGCACGAAGTCCGGTAGCGTACATAAGCTCCAGAACAGCCGCATCCCGCTTGCCGAGAGTATCTGATCGGTCCAGGGTGTCGAGAAGCATAGTTACCTCCTGCTGATCAAGCACTTCCGGAAGCTTTCGCCCTTTTCTGGGAAGCTCGATCAACTCAGCGGGATTAGCCGCACTCCACCGCTCTATTACGGCAAACTGATGGAATCCGCGTATGGTGGATATGTTGCGCGAGATGGTGCTGACCGACAGATTCATGGCAAGCAGCTCTTGCAGAAATTTTTCAATATGCTCCAGGGTGATGCCGGACAAGTCTGAAAGTCCGATATCCCGTCCGATAAATGTCAGGTAGCGGCGCAGATCGTGATCGTAGGACTCCAGCGAATTGCCGGAGAGGCCTTTTTCGAGTTTCAGGAAGTTGAGATACTGGTCGCGTTCGTTCTCAAAGTGGATCATGGAACGGATCGAGCTCATTGCGTTGGGGTATCCGTGTTTCCCACAGTTGCTTTCTCGCCGGCTTTTTTCTCGGCAGCAGCTTCTTCCTCAACCTGGCCCGGATATTTGATACGGCCATGGTACATACCCTGCAAAATACGGGTGAAAATATCTTTTATGACCTTAAGGTCCTTCAAGGTGAGGGCGCAGTTGTTGAGCTGACCCTCGGCCAGCCTGTCATCTATCAGACGGTTAACCAGGTTTTCAAGTTTCTGATAGGAATGATCGGACATGGAGCGGGAGGCGGCTTCAACACCGTCGGCAAGCAGTAGTATGCCGGTTTCCTTGCTGTCGGGGATGGGCCCATCGTAACGGAAGTCCTCTTCCTGGATTTCCTGCTCGTTACCCGATTCGTTCATTGCTTTTTCGTAAAAGTAACGAATAAGCGATGTTCCGTGATGTGTTTTGATGAAATCTATAAGTATTTCCGGCAACTCGATGTCTTTGGCCATTTTGACTCCGGCATCGACGTGGTTCTTGATGATGAGCGCACTCATCCGGGGCTTTAGCTTGTCATGCGCGTTTCCGCTCATCTGGTTTTCCACAAAATACTGCGGTTTCTCCATTTTGCCGATGTCATGATAAAGCGCTCCGACCCGGCAAAGAAGAGAATTGGCACCGATGCCGGCGGCTCCGGCTTCCGCCAGATTTGCCACCTGAAGGCTGTGGTGAAATGTTCCGGGCGCTTCAAGCATCAGCTGCTTAAGCACCGGTTTGTTGGTATCACTCAGCTCAAGCAATGTAACATCGGTCGTAATACGGAATGTCTTTTCGATGAGTAGAATCAGCGGATAGGTCAGCCAGATTCCTACCATGTTACCGACCAGAAAAAGCAGATTGTCAAAGTAAATACTCCACCCACCTACTTTGGTAAGCGTAAAACCCAAAAGTACAATCGCATAGGCGAAGAAAATAAGTCCGGGCGTTGTTAGATAAAACTGGCTTCGGTCCTTGACGTCCCTGACAGAATAAACGCCAATGCTGCAAGCCGTGATGGTAGCTACCACAAACTCGAAGCTGTTGCCGAACATCAGGCCCGCCAACAGAGCAATGAGTGTGGTTGTCATGAGCCCGACACGCGAATCGAAGATGATGGTCAGCAGGATAGGCGCGATAGCGAAGGGCACCACATACGGGGAAAGCTCATCCACTCTGGCGACAAAAGCCCCGATGCCATATACCAGTGCAATGGTAAGAAAGACCAGAAGCAGCATGTTGTTCTGGTCAAAAATAGATCGGCGATAGAGATAGATATAAAAGAAGAAAATCAGAAAAACAGCAATGACCAGTATCGTTTCCCCCGTGTATTTGCTCCAGATCTCGATATCACTGGCCCGTTCTGCACGCGCCCGTGCCAGGCTTTGCAGCATGACATGGCGCTCGGGAGTGATGATGTCGCCCCGCCTAATAATGGTCTGGCCGGCTGAAACGGCACCCTTGGTGGGTGAAATCCGATCAATACGGTCCTGAATCCGTTGCTCGGTTTCTGATTCACTGTAGATCAGGTTGGCTTCGACCACCATGTTGAAAAGTTGAACAGCGGATCGGACAAGATCTTCATTATACTGCCTGGACAGCCGGATTCTTACATAATCACGCGACTCACGCAAGGTACGAATGGTTTCAACCGGAGTCTCCCTTTCGGTTCGGTCTCGCATATCCCGGATGGTGATATCGGGAGTGGTGATGGGTTCTTTGGTGGTGTTGATAATGCCGTCAGAATACAGCTCCTCCAGCATGTTTCTCAGATTTGAGTGCAGTTCGCCGGCGATGGATTCGCGGGACCGGTTTTCTGATGGGGCATAAAGCCGTTCATTGGCATAGCGCTCCAACAGCGGTTTCCATGCGTTGTCCTCCAGCTCGATGCCGGATCGGTTGCGTGAGCGAATATAATACAGGCTGTCCTCCAGTGCCTGTTGTGGTGTTTCCAGCATCCTGGATTCCTGCCAGTCGGCATAGGCTTCAAGGACATGGATCAAATTGGCAAAAAGGGAATCCAGATGCCGCAGAGCACGTGATTTGGCCGGGTGTTCAAGAAGATAAATCGGGCTGGTGTTCTGCTGGATTTCGCGTATTTCCTCACGAATCTCCTGGTCCTGCTTGAGCAGGCTGAAAGTAAACGGAGCGGTCAGATCGTCATCGCGCCAGGGTTCACCAATGCTGTAAGGTGTTTCCTGGACCTGGGTCTTCGGATAGAGTGCAATAACAATAATCAGAAAACCAAGGCTCAGAAGGATCTTTATTACGTTGTTTTTATTAAAAAAACGCGAAGCTTCGTCTTGTTTCTTTTTTTCGGAGAGAAAAGGAACGAAAATCTTCTTTTTCCTCTGAAGTCCCAGCTTATCTAAAAAACCCATACGAAATAGCTATGATTTTGGAAATATGAGTCTGATTATGTTCCGAACAACCAGCGGACCTGGTGTGACGCCGCTGCTACAGTTAAGAATATACTTACACCAATCAAAGTATACCATGGATATGCGATATTTCCCAAAAATATGATAGCAGCCATGGAGAATACACATGCCAGAAGCGCGATGGTGGCGCTGGTCCGGTCAATGGTTGTGTATCGCCCGGTGAAGAACGCGCCAAGCAGCCCGCCATAGGTGAAGCCTGCAATTGCAAGCCCGAGTTCAATGATCGGGTTTTCTGTGCTGGTGAAGGATATGGCAAACAGAATGAAGACGGCGGTCCACATGAGTGTGAAGCCCCGGGAAATCTTCATGGAGTTGGGCAGTTCCGAGAGTTTCGGGAAAACATCGAACAAGGTGGATGATGAAAGTGCGGAGAGCGAGCTGCTGAGGGTACTCATGGCAGCGGCAAAAAGCCCGGCAATCAGCAGTCCCGCTATGCCCACCGGAACCACTTCATTGACAAATTTCAGCAACACTTCATCGGCCTGTGAAAGGTTCAGCTCGGCTATGGAAAGGCCCTCGTAATAGCCATATATCGCCATTCCGACAAAAAGAAAGAGTATAAACTGGATCAAAACGAGAAACCCGCTGGTGACGATGGCGGTCTGCGCTTTTCTGAGTTCGCCGCATGCAAGCAGCCGTTGAACCATCAGATGATCCACCCCGTGAGAGGCCATCGACAGGAACATTCCTCCCAGAACGGCCCCGATGATGTTGTAGGGAGTAGTGAACACCTGGGAAAGCGTATCCGGCCAGACAATAACATGTAGCTTATCGGCCTCTGCGAGCATCGGAATCAGGGGATCCGCAATGTGAGTGCCGGCGAACCAGATCACGAAAGCACCACCGAAGGTGTAGACGGCGAGCTGAAGCACATCAATCCAGATAACCGATTTGAGTCCGCCGTAGAAGGTGTAGGCCAGCGTCAGCACCGCAATAATGGAGATGGAAACGGGATAGTCGAGCCCGGTGATCACCTTGATCGGGATGGCGGCAGCGAATAGCCGAACACCGTCTGCGAGGAGCCGGGTCACCAGAAAAACGATGGATATAAGTCGCTGGAAATTTGGTCCGAAACGCTCTTTGAAGAAAGTGTAGGCTGTTTTTTGTTCGCCTTTGAAATAGGAGGGAAGGATAAGAAAGGCCACCGCAACCCGACCAAGCATGTAACCGAATACTATCTGTAGAAAGACGAAGCTCCCGAGATAGGCCACGGCAGGAATCGATATCACCGTGAGCATGCTGGTCTCGGTGGCAACGACAGAAAGTGAAACCGCCCACCAGGGAACCTTGCCATCGGTTTTGAAATAGGCGGTGGAGTCACTTGGACGCCCGCCGGCCTTGATGCCTATCACAACACAGAGAAGTAAGTAAAAAATAATAACCAACAGATCAAATGGCGAGAGTCCCATGCAATAATTTGTCAATGTATGTATACGAGACGGTGGGGGTGACCTCACAGATAGTCCGGACAGGCACTTTATTACAATCTACTTTTTAAAAGAATTAAGCCTGAATAATTTATTCCGTGATCTTTGATGCCAGGGAAATGCCTTCAGACGTGTCCGAGGCGATCGTGAAGGCATTGTTGAGCTGTGAAATCTCAAGAAGCTTGGTGATGCGTTCCGGGACGTTGCAGAGTACGAGGTTGCGATCAAGGTCGCGATAAAGGCGCTGCGCAAGAAGGAGAGCTCCCAATCCGCTTGAATCAGCAAAAGAAACGGCTCCCAGGTCGAGGATCAGATGTCCGGAATCACTGGTGTTTGCCAGAACAATGAATTGGCTCTTGAGAGAGGGGGCTACCTTGCTGTCAAGACGCTCCGACTTCAGGGTCATAATGGAGTAATCGTCTTCGGTCTGAATTTCAAATTTCATGAGTTTAAAAAGTTCGATTTATAAGGTCACATAGAATGTCCATGACAATTTTAATTATGCGTCTGTGTGTCCGGGCCACAGTCATGAATATTTCATGTGATTAAAAATTTATGATTCAAATCGTCACATAGAATGTCCACGACAATTTTAATCATGCTTATGTGTG
>SLLP01000144.1 GCA_007133995.1 Balneolales bacterium | reverse complement strand
TCGGCCGGGTCCATAAGCCGCAGGCGCGAGGTGAGTTCAGCTACGGCCTTCCAGTCATTGGCCGGCCGGGTCAGCAGCCCGAACATCCTGGAGTAACGGGCGACGTGCACATCAAGCGGAATCATAAGCTCCGATGCCGGCATGAACGTCATGGTACCGGGGTCCACGCAGCTGCCCCGGCGTATGGTCCAGCGAAGGAACAGCCAGAGCCGCTTGCATGAGCTGTTTTTTCCAGGTGAGGCAAGATGTTTTTTGACCCGGACCGGCGCTCCGGGAATCAGCCCGAAAAACCGGTCGTGAAACTCCGTGAGCAGATGACGCTGGTCCGTATAACGGACAGAGTGATGGCAGTGAAGCCAAAACTTCTCAAATGACCCGAAATCCCGCAATATCCTGGATAGAGCCCGAAGCAGCCAGCGGACATCTTCGGCCGTGAAGGTCCGGTGCCGGAAGCCTTCGATCCGTTGCTCATCCGTTGGCGTCATGTTGCCGATGAAGTCGGCCGGATCTGCACCAAACCGATTCAGTAGATTGGCGGTTTTGTCCATAACGATATCCCTTCGCCCCCATGCCATCAGAGCGGCAAGAAATCCGGCAAGGTTCCGGTCCTCCGTATCGTCAAACCGATGCATGAAGGCTACCGGATCGGTAACTACGTAATCGGGCACTTCCACCCGGTGAATAACCGGATCGAGAAACTGCCGAAGCGAACCGAGACGCTCATCCGGAACCGGCAGCAGCGAGTTCCTGATGCCTTTTGATCCGGCTTTTTTCTTGCTGACGCCCCTGATTTTGACCATTTCTGTTTTTCTTATCATCACTCCACGCTGTATTTCACCAGGGTTTCGGTGATTTTCCGGTTGGCCTTGGGAAATGCAAAGTCGGTGAGTTCATATGCAGGAACCCACCGAAAAGGCTCTCCGTTCTTTGCTTTTGGAGGAGCGGATCCATCTGCAAGTGATGCAAAAAAAGCATGCAGGGTAATGGTGAAGTGGCTGTATGCGTGCTGAATCATTTCAAAAGGCTCCTGATCAACAGTCACATCCACGCCCAGTTCCTCGCGCAGTTCCCGCTGTACTGTGCGGCTCAGCGACTCGCCGGGTTCCTGTTTGCCCCCCGGAAACTCCCATAGGCCACCCAGCATCGCATTTTCAGGACGGCGTGCGATAAGCATTCGTCCCTGTCCGTCGCGAATCACGCCAACAGCGATCTGGTGATGCGGCCGTTTTTTGCCCGGTGATTTGAATGGATAGAGTGACACCTGGTCATGTTGCCATGCGTGGCAGCTGTTTTGAAGTGGGCATTCATGACATAAGGGTGTTTTCGGTGTGCATACGGTGGCGCCAAGCTCCATTATGGCCTGGTTGAAGTCGCCTGACTGCGTCCGGTCAAGCAGTACATCCGCCCTGCGGGCGATCCGCTTCAGCGTCGAGGCCAGCCGCACATCCTCCCCGATTCCATACAGCCGGCAGATCACCCGGATGACGTTGCCGTCCACGACAGCCCGGGGCTCATTGAAAGCGATGCTGGTGACTGCTGCTGCCGTGTACGGACCGATGCCCTGCAGGGCGATGATAGCATCATATGTGTCCGGGAATCTGCTGTTATGATGGTCAACAATCTGGCGAGCAGCCTTGTGCATGTTCCGGGCGCGGGAATAGTAGCCAAGCCCTTCCCATAACCTGAGCACCTCGTCCAGGTCAGCCCGTGCCAGTGATGCGACATCAGGGAACCGGCTGACGAAGCGTTCGTAATAAGGCATAGCCTGATCAACCCGCGTCTGCTGCAACATGATTTCTGAAATCCAGATCAGGTATGGATCTCGCGTGCTCCGCCATGGCAAAGCCCGTCTGGCCTGCCGGAACCAATCGAGTAGTGACGTGCGGTCGGTCTCAATCCTCACGGGTCAGGTCAATCACATTAATGGTTATGCTCATGGAGGATGCAGCTCCATATTGGTCGGTAGCAATCACCTGGAATTCATGCTCGCCGGTCTGGCGTCGCGCGGGGGTCCATTGAAACGAGCCACTTTGCTCGTGAAGCGTTGCCCCGTCCGGAAGGTCCACACCAATATATCGAATCAGGTTTGCATCGCTTCCATCGGGGTCGGTAGCCTGGATAGGTATGGAAAACTCCTCTTCCACAGGGATCGAGAGCGTGCGAATCGGGGAAAAGCGTGGAGGGCTGTTAAATGGTCTTACCGTTATGCGGAAGGAGGTGCTGTCGGTCTGACCGTCGGGCAAACTGGCAATCATAGATACATTATGCGTACCAATATCTGAAGATGAGGGCTGCCAGTAGAGGCTGTTTCCGCGGATTTGGATGCCGTCAATGTGGGACCGCTGCTGGAAGCTTACCTGCTTCAGTTCGTGTGCACTGTTGAGGGTCAGAGGCATCAGCAGCGGTCGCGGATAGGGAATGATCTGGTTTTCTATGGGGGATATGCGCAGGGTTTCATCGCTGCTGCCCCGTGTATCCGCCGATGTATCCCTCTGACCGGATGACGGAAGTGTGGCGATATGGCCGGCATCCTCCCAGCGGCTCAGCTGTCGGAATTCGCTGATCCAGAGTTGCTCCTTGAAGACCGTGATGTGATTGCCGGCATCCGGATCTTCCCTGAAGAGTGTGGGTCGAAGTCCCTGCCTGGCAATCCATATCCGGTTGCTTTCACCGCGGATGAGGTAGTTCTCGTTCCATCGCTCGAGTTGCGTGATGGCCTCATCAATACGGAAAAGTTCATCTGAGCGACCGTCAGAGCGGATGCGGTAAATGGCACCGCTGTCCGTGGTCATGTACAGACGGTTGCCGAGAACGTGTAGTTTGTCGCCGTTGCGCGGAAGCTGGAAGTTTCCGGCCTCGTACAGTTCTCCATCATCATAATCAAACAGAAGGAGGCGGCTCTGATTGTCCAGGGCGAAGAGTTGGTTGGTAATCCGGTCAACGGATATAATAGGCCGGTTGTGTGAAAAAGCATTTGCGGGGGATTCGTCAACGGACTCCGGCGTCTCCAGAGAAAGCCTCAGCAGGCCATTTCTGCCGGCCAGGTAGAGATTGGTTCCCATCCTCACCAGATCGTTGGGCTCCGAGGCCAGCCGGGTGGATGAATAGACACCCAAAACCGAAGTCGGTTCTATTACGGTTAATCTGCCATCCCTGCTGATAAGATAGGAGAAGCGAATATCTGTTATGAGTCGTTCACCGCGGTTGGCAAGCCCCGAGGATGAGTAAAGCCATTGCAAGGATTCAGCACCTGTGCGAAACACCACAAGGCCCTCGCGTCCTGAAAACACATACATGTGGGCTTCGCTGCTTGTGATGGCTTTGATCTCGGGAATCTCCATGAGTGTTTCATGGCTTCGAACCGGCTGTGGCCGGGCATTGGTGGTCGCAGGAAATGCGGAGATGATCAGCAGTGTCATCAACAACACGATTCCGTATGTTCTTCCGTTCAGAAGCCGGCTGTTGAGCCGGAGGGGTTTTACTTTCAGATGCATGAATAAAAAAATTATAACCAATGATGTTTTCTGTACCAGTGGATCGTATCGGTTAGACCTTTTTTCAGATCTGTTTTTTGTTGAAATCCCAGCCGGGACTGTGCCTTATCTACAGAGCAGGTCCACTGCATACCCAGTTCCCTGGCCTTGTCCCGATTAATAACGGGATAGCGGCCGATTAATGATGCAGTCTTTTCAACTAAATCCCCAACGATCTCCAGCAGTCGCGGTCCAATCTTTATCGGATAGAGCTTGTGACCGAATATCTCTGCGGTTGCTTCGCGTATCTGATCCCAGGTGTAAAGCTCCTCACTTGAGATGAAATAGGTTTCCACCCCTGTCTTTTTTTCTGAGGCAGCTATCAGAATACCATCCACCAGGTCGTGAACATGGATGAGTGAAACCCTCGATTCTTTTCCGGTATCAACAACAGGAAACAGTCGCCAGGAAGCCATCTGAAAGACACTGAAGATCTGATCCTCTCGCGGGCCGTAAACGGCTGGCGGACGCACCACGGTAACGGATATGGAGTTATCTGCCACTTCCGATATCATCATTTCCATTCTTTTCTTTGATTCGCCGTATCTGGTCACAGGCATCATCGGATCTTCTTCGGTGAGCGGCCGATTGAAGCTGGGGCCGCATGCGGCAAGCGATGACAGTACAATAAGTTTCGGTATGTTGAGCTTCTGTGCCATCCGAAGTACATTCTCGGTTGCGGCTACGTTAGCCTGATCAAAAGTATGTTGATCCGGAGCCATTACCACTCCGGCAATGTGAAAGACAACATCTGCATTTTCCATTCCTTTGCGCAGGGCCGGCAGATCGTGAAGACTCCCTTTGATGCGAGTGATATCTTTGTCTTGCAGCCACTTGTCACTGGTGCGTACCAGACAGCGAATGTCATCATTCTGATTTCTAAGCAACCGGTCCACGAGATGGCTGCCAATGAATCCGGTTCCACCGGTTACAAAAGCTTTCATAAAAAATTTGTATACTTGCCTTAATATTGAAAATCCAGATCAATGGGCTCGGCTTTCGCCTGGTTACCTTCGGAAGTCCGTTGACCTTTTTACATCAGTGCGGCAGGGTTTGCAATTCACTGGAATATATCTCGATCCTGACACGGAAAAAAGCGAAGAACTCGTAAATACCATTAAATTTGCCTGAAATGCGGAAGCCACGAATCGCGATTTTTACGGGAAATTACAATCATATACGTGACGGGGTATCCAATACCCTGAACCGGCTGGTGGCACACCTGGAGAAACGCGGTTATACTGTGCTGGTGTTTGGTCCGTGGGTTCCGGAGCCGGCGATGACTCATGAAGGCACCTTTGTTCCGGTATATTCGATTCCAGCGCCTGGCAGGACGGAATACCGAATCACAATGGGTTTTCCATTAACAGAAAAGCAGAGGCTGCGTGATTTCAATCCGGACCTGATTCACATCGCTACTCCGGACTTGCTTGGTTATCGGGCACTTCGCTTTGCCATGAAGAATGATATACCGGTCGTGTCCTCTTACCACACCCGCTTTTCCAGTTATCTCAAATATTATGGAATTGGCTATTTGGAGCGACCCCTCTGGAAGTATCTACACTGGTTTTACCAAAATTGCAAACATTTATACGTCCCGTCACCTTCAGCGATTCAAGAGCTGCGCAGTGAAGGTGTGAAATGCGAACTTAAACTGTGGACCCGTGGTGTCGATACCAGCCTTTTCAATCCCGGACAGAGGGATGATGCCTGGCGCAAATCGCTTGGTTTCACGGAAAATGATCTGGTCGTTGTATTTGTCTCCCGGCTGGTTTGGGAAAAGAATCTGGAAATGGTTGAGAAAGTCTTTACGAGCATCCGGAAAAGCAAGCCGGATGTACGAACCATGGTTGTAGGTGACGGACCTGCCAGGGAGGCCTTGGGGGATCGGCTTCCTGATACAGTATTCACAGGGTATCTCATCGGACGTAATCTTGCCAGAGCCTATGCCAGTGGGGATATCTTTTTCTTTCCGTCGGACACCGAGTCATTCGGAAATGTTACGCTCGAAGCGATGTCTTCCGGACTACCTGCAGTGGTGGCAAAGGCAGCCGGAAATGTTTCACTGGTTGAACAAGGTACAAATGGTTATCTGGTTGATGCTACCGATCAAAATGCATTCACCAGTTCGCTGCTGGAAATCATAAACAGCAGTGAAATGCGTAACAAAATGGCCACAATGTCTCGTAAAAAAGCTCAGTCATATGAATGGGAACGAATTATGGATCAGCTCATTTCTTACTATGATGAACTTATCCCGGATTCATCCAGATCTGGGGATACCGTTTGATGTAAAGAACAGATTAATGTTTACATATTCGACTGCATACGGCAATAATTAAATCGTATCAGAGTTGATAATTATCCGCTCAAAAAAAGGAATGAAATATTACTGATTTTGTTGCATATTAATCCAATCAGGATGTCAATCTCATGGTATTACAGCCGAGGTTGCAAACCCGTTGTGATAGCATGGTTAGTGATTGGAAAATCAGAAATTATTGCGGATTACCATCAATTATGGTTATTTTTAATGATTTGCATAGCAAAACTGCACAAAATCTAAATGGCCCAATCCGATCAAAAAATAAAACCAGCTGATATTTTCGACAAGGCGTATCAGTTTACTGCGGCTGATGATGTCAAGGCGCTGGGGCTTTACCCCTATT
>SLLP01000208.1 GCA_007133995.1 Balneolales bacterium | reverse complement strand
GCCGTGGCGGATGAACAGGGTGCCGAGCAGGAAGAGGATCACGATGATGGCCATGAACCCGGCGGTGTCCTCGGCCGTTTTGGCCCAGCCGGGTGAGAACCGGCGCAAGATCATGCCGCCGCCCACCGGAATCAGTACCAGTACCAGTGAAATGATAATATTTGTAGTGGGGATCACGAATTCGCCAACCTCTCCAGCCGCGAACAGGGCTTCGCTGAGCTGCTGTGTGAATCCGGTGGTATAGAGACTCAGCAGAATGGGCATCATTAACAGAGCCATGATCGTGGATGCCGTGGTCATGGAAATGCTGAGCGCCACCGATCCCCTGGAAAAGTAGGTGAACATATTGGACGTGGTCCCGCCCGGCAGGCATCCGATCAGAATCAGTGCAATGGCAAATGCCGGGTCGAGCTCCAGGACAATGGCCAGACCAAGCGCAACCAGAGGCATGGCACCGAATTGCGACATGAACCCGATGAGCACTCCGCGGAACTGGCGTACAACGGCCTTGAAATCATCGATGGTCAGACTGGCTCCCATCCCGAACATAATGATCAGGATCATGACGCCCAGCAGGGCTTCATCAATGGCGTAAAGTAGTTGGGTATCAAATTCCATAATCTGAAAATTAGCGAATAACCTGGAAACGGATTTACACCTTTACTTCCTTGGTGGCAAACATCTCCTTTATGGTCTGCTCATATTTTTTCTCGATGACGTGACGCTTCAGTTTGAAGAGGTTTGTCACCTCGTCACCCACTTTGAACGTCTTGGGCAGCAGGCGAAACTCGCGAACCTGCTCAAAGCGCTTGAACCCGCCGGTGCGCACCATCATCTGACGGATTTCATCGCGGATGAGGCGATTAGCCTTTTCGTTACCGGCCAAATCCTGCAGCTTTTCAGCCTTCACACCATCCTCCACAAAAGCATCCAGCTTCGGGACTATCAGGGCGCCTACGTATTTTTGATCCTGTCCAACCACCATGCACTGCTCTATGTACCTGCTCTGACGCAGTTGCATTTCGATTGGTTCCGGCTCGAGGTTTTCACCATTGGATAACACGATGGTTGATTTGCTCCGGCCCAGGATCTTGAGTGAGTCGTTGAACGTCATCATGCCCAGGTCGCCGGTGCGGAGCCAGCCTCCTTCACGCAAGACCGTTTTCGTGATTTCCGGCTCACGGTAGTAGCCTTTCATGACCTGCGGTCCGCGCACCCAGATTTCACCGCGCATTCCGCGACCTTCATTTGGATGATTGCTGTTGGGATACAACACCTCTTCCGTTTCAAGATCAACAATGCGCACTTCGGTGTCAGGCACCAGTGGTCCGACCGTGCCGTTTACCAGCTTCTCCTCGGTGCGCACGGCGATAACCGGACAGGTCTCGGTCATCCCGTATCCCTCCAACACCGGAATACCGATATAGTTGAAGAACTTATCTATCTCAATAGGCAGCGCACCGCCGCCGGAGACCGTGGCTTTGATCGATCCACCCGCACTTTTCCGGATGGCTTCAAGCACCGCGACATTGAAGAAACCGTACCATGGAACCAGTATGAGCAGGCGAATCAAATGCCCGATCTTGAATATCGTGCGTTTGATTTTTGACTCGTTTTTCAGCTGCAGGTCATTGTCGCTGATATAGAAAATGGATTCCTGGTAATAGTGCCCCAGGAAATAGGCGATATGGAAGAGCGCGCGGCGGACCGGGTGGGCGGCGCGAACGTTTTCAAGGATGCGTTGATGCAGACTCTCCCAAAGTCGGGGTGCCGATCCCATGAAGGTAGGTTCCACGTTCTGCAGGTCTTCACCAAGTGTGCGGATGCTTGTATAGTAGTTGCAGGCGCCGCAGCTTACGGTATATACCTCGAACACACGTTCAAAAATGTGCCATATCGGGAGGATGGAGAGAACGCGGTCGGTGCATTGCAGTTCAATGGGAATCACCGACATCTGCGACATCATGTTGGAGTGGGTGAGCATTACCCCTTTCGGCTTGCCGGTGGTGCCGGAGGTGTAGATCAGGGTGAACAGGTCATCCGGACGGATTTCCTCTATGCGCTCATCCACCCTGTTATCACCTTTCTCCAGTTGCAGCGTACCGATCGCCATCACCTCCTCCAGCGCCCGCACGCCTTCTACGGGCTCGGATTTGGGACTCATAAGAATGACCTCCGCTAGATCCGGCAGCTCGAGCCAAAGCTTTTTGATCTTCTTCTGCAATGCGTCGTTCTCCACGAATGCGACACGTATTCCGGCATGGTTGATGATATAGATGAGCTCGTCGTCGGTGACATCCGCACCGCGCGGGACATTGACCGCACCGCTGAGCTGAATTCCGTATTCGGCCAGCATCCATTCGTAACGGTTGTCACTGAACAGTCCCACGTGTTCCCGTGCATCGACGCCCAACTCAATCAGTCCGGCAGATAGCCTGCGGCCCCGCTCGTAGAGATCACGAAATGTCACGTGGTCCCATTCAAGTGCCTTGACCCGTGTCGCAAATGCAGGGAGCAATTCATATCTGTCCGCCGCCTTTTGATAAAGATCTGCCAGATTGGAAGCAATGATACGGGATTCCATATAGCTGCTTGAAGGTGATTATATCCGCATTTGTGCGAGGAAATCCTGCAGGCTGCGAGAATGAACATGATACAACTGTATCAACAGCCTGATTTCGCTTCACAGTGATAAACCCCACAACCAATTCAGAGTGATCGTCATTTTGAAGTAACACTCCGAATGTGTCGCGCATTAAAAACCGGCGTTTTGCCCGGAAAAAGTAACCAAGGACAAAAAACCAGGCATAAAGATACGTTTTTTTTCTTATGAACAATAATCAGAGATCAGCTTCAGGACTGCAACATGGATCCTTAACTCCCATTTTACAGCCTGTTACAAATTCTTTTTACCGCCTGTAGCAATGTTTTCAGACTCATCGCCAACGTTCGGTTCCACCGTTTCGTATGGCGCAGGTATCCAGAAAAAGAACGTTGAACCTACGCCGAATGTACTCTCCATTCCCATCTTTCCTCCCATCTGCTCCACCAGCTGGCTTGAGATGATGAGACCGAGTCCGGTGCCGCCGAATCTTCTGCTGATGGAAGAATCCACTTGAGAGAACGCCTGAAAAAGCTTCTTCCGCTGCTCTTCGGTGATGCCGATGCCGGTATCCCTGACATGGAAAAACAGCTTCCCGATCCGACCGTTTATCGATTCGAAACCCACCGTTAGTTCCACTTCTCCTTCCTCGGTGAATTTGACCGCGTTATTCAACAGGTTCATCAACACCTGTTTCAGTCTTACCGGATCCACATCGGCAAACCGCGGGAAGTCGGTCTGGATTTCGTAGAAAATGCGCAATCCTTTTTTTACAGCCTGATATTTCATGATTGCCATCGTCTGCTCCACCAGCTTGATGACATCGGTTCGGGTCGGATGGAGCTCCATGCGCCCGGCTTCAATGCGGGAAAAGTCGAGAATATCATTGATAATGCCCATGAGTGCATTCGCCGAGATGCTGACATTTTCCAGGTACATTTTCTGGATGTTGTTCATCGGAGTCGCTTCCAGCAGGTCAGTGAAGCCTATGATACCGTTGAGAGGCGTTCTTAACTCGTGGCTCATATTGGCAAGAAATTCACTTTTTGTCTTGTTTGCCGCCTGCGCCTTATCCTTTTCCACGATAAGCTGACTCTCCAGCTCCACCCGCTTCCTCATGTTTACCAGCATCTCTGCATAAAGACGGAGCAGTGCTTTTTCCCCATCGGTATAGTCGTAATAGTCCCTGACTGAATCGAAACCCACAAATCCAATGCACTTGCCCCCCTTCATCATGGGCAGCGCTATAAGACTTTTTATATCCTGGGTCATCAGATGGTCGCGAAGATACTCCCCGTCAGGAATGGATGACACATCCGGAATATCCATGGGCTGACCCTTTTTGTGAACTTCGATCAAAGGCATCAACAGTTCAAAAGGTACCCGCTGCATTTGCTCAATCTGCGGAGAAACACCTTCGGCGCACCATTCGTGTGTATTACGACAGAATTGGCGGTCCCAGTCGTATTCAAATATATAGACCCGGTCGGCTTTGGCAAACGCGGCCAACTCCTCCAATGAATCCCTGATGGTCTCCTCCATCCTCCCAAGTGGAACATTGATGTAGTTGGAGGCAATTTTCATCAGTATTTCCTGCAGATTCGATTGCTGACGAAGCTCCTCCTCCGTCCGGTTACGATCCAGTATCAAACCCACCTGCCTGGTAAAAATATCAACAAGCGTTTCGTTTCTCAGCTGCTCATTTTCCGGCATGATAATGGTGAAGTGCCCTTGCAGCCGATCGTCTTTCGTAATTCTGGCTACAGCAATCTCACCGGTTTTAACAGCTTTTTGGAGCCGGTCGACCTGTTTTTGCGACAGATTGACTCCATGCAGGTCGCTGATTCCTCCCAAACGAAGTATCCTCTTGCCGGGAGATGAATCAAACTGCTTCAGATCATGCAGCCATTTTCTTTTTCGTACATCGAATCCCAACGCCTTACTGGTCGCATCAAATTCCTTCTTTGATCCTGTTGCAGCTACGACAGTCAACTCCTTTTCGTTCGGTTCGATGATATTCAAAATGACGCTTTTTGCACCCGTGATTTCGGCAAGGGTTTCCACAAGACGCTCGTAATCGGGTTCACCCATCTTCTGCTGCAGAAAATACTGGGAAGTCTGGGCTATAAGCTTTTCTTTGGTGATGTCGAAAATAAACGTGGCCAGATACCCCTTTTCAGCACTCTGAACTTCCACCCGAAGCCAGCGTTTGAGCTCCCGGGAATGCAGCTCATGCACTTTCTTTATTCCGGTGTAGGCCACCTCTTCAAACAGGGAAAAATAGTCCCGCTCCAGAAATCCGGTTCGCACAAAAACCTCTGTTGCGAGCTTGTTGACAATGTCTTTTTTCTTCAGTCCCGTGAGCTCACTGAATGCCCGGTTCACATCCAAAATGTGATAATCGACAGCCTTGCCCTTGTCGTCATAAATCAGTTTATGATGGACAAATGCGAAGGACGCCTCATCAATAAGATGTCGATAATCGCTCGAAGACATTGCCTGGCAATAAATTCAAAACACTAAGTACCCCGATGCTATTATTCAAGTTACGTAAATCCGATTACCCTTCATAAAAAAACATAAAATGGAGCATTTCAGATAAATTTCCGCGGGATCTCACGATCCCAGGTCTTGCTGAATATGCGACGGCCATTTTCAAAGGCATCCAGGGTTGCGTGAATGCGAAATTCCCTGGCCGTGCACGAAAGCACGGTGCGTGTGACCGTCTCTATTTCCCAGTCTCCCCGTTTCAACCCGCGGACGGTGCGTATCTCGCTGTTGGGGGATTCAAACTGATCGAGCAGGTAGCGATACCACTCTTCGGTTCGTTTCGTGATCTCGGTGCCCGTATCCTCCTGGCGTACGGTTCCCTCGTCATTAATTACATGCAGGGTGGATTCTTCCTTTGCCAGATCACGCGTAATGACCCAGTTTTGCTCTGCCGGACGCAGCACCGTCACGGCAAATCCACGGGCCACCTCGGCTTCTTCGAAATCGATCATCTGGTCTTCCGCCGCAGCGGCATTCACGCGTAACGGCAACTCCAGTTCGCTTTCTTCGGGGTGGATCATGAGTCTGGCAGGCTCGGGCGGCGGCCATGCCATCGGCCAGTATGAGGTGGATACAGCGATCCGCAGCCGGTGCGCCTTCGGAAAATGCTGTGCAATGTCATTCAGGTCGATCGTCACCTTCTCCTTTTTGCCGGGCTTGAGATATTCCGGTTTCTCATGGCTCTTGCGGTGACACAGATTGAGCAGCCCGTAAGTTACCCGGGTAGCCTTGTCATCACTGGCAACATCGGACAACCTGACAGCGATCATGGCCACAGGCTTGGTGGATGTGAGCGTCAGGTGCAGTTTGGGCGCTCCCAGGATTATCAGGTCCTCCTCCAATGGCTCGCTGTCGAAAACCAGGGAACCGCCGTCTTCTTCTCGCTGGTCATAGGGGAGGTCCGGACCCTTGCTGTAGGAACACCATTTCCCGGCAAACAGACCCACACTCAATGGAGACTGAATGGTCTGGGGTCCGTTCATTGCAGAAGGCTGAGCTCCCGGTCGCAGAATCTGTCCATTATCCAGGGGAAATACCTCGTGTTTGATGTTGGGTGACGGCCACGAGGGTTCGGCCACCCAGTAGCCGGGCCGCTTCACGTAG
>SLLP01000118.1 GCA_007133995.1 Balneolales bacterium | reverse complement strand
TAGAGAAAGTGCTCCTGCCCGTAACGGCCGTCGGCTTTGTGGCATCCCTTGGTTTCGTCTATCTCCAGCTTGGCGTGATCGGAGCGGTATGTCCGTTCTGCATGATGTCCGCAGCCGCTACATCCATCCTCTTTGGCATTGAGCTGTACATCAAGTTCCGGGGCGGTGCGTCACAGCTTCCTTCTCTGGAAGCATCCAAAGTATGGCCCTCGGTTTTTGCAGCGACCATGCTGCTGACCATCCTTGCCATGTGGAGCCTTACCGTGCTGCCGCTTCCGGTTGGAGGCGCCTGATAAAAGGCACGCGTAACCCGGAGTCTGGCCCATGGAGCAAACCGCATTCAAACATCAGTAGTGATTCCTTGTCAATCCGTTATGTGTTCACTGCCTCACGGGTCGAGATAATACCTCAGTGAAAAGGACGGCTGGAATTTAAGGTCATAGAAGACGACCTGAACCGACTCCAGCCGTCTTTGGGGCATCGCCTCGTTCACTGTCAGCACCAAATCGCTATACCAGGGGTTTTTCCGGTTCGTGAGATTGTACACGCCTGCTTCCAGTGCCCATTGGTGCGACCCGAAAGCAATATCATAGTTGACGGAAAGTTCCCATTCGGCTGTAGCTCCACAGGCGGGTGCTGGCACTCCGGAAAAGGTCCAGCCGGTCTGGAACCCCGTTTGCCAGGAACAAGTTGCCATCCAGCCGAAAACCTGAAAACAGACGCAAACTGATCAGGGTATTATACTGGTGCGTACAGTCCCAGTACGCAAGGAAGCGTTCCCCCTGGTTAAAGCGGGGATGTATCGAATTTCCATTGCGAATCGAGATAGCCTTCCAAAAGCAGCGGAGTGGAATCCTGATAGTATCGGGAACCGTTCAGCGACTTCTCCAGGTAGCCGGAGCTGTAGCCGTGCAATGCCAAACCCGCCTGGAGGTTTTCCAGGGATGAAAAATACACGGACAGAGATGAATTCGGTCGACGACTACTGTCGGATGGACGATATCGGATAAGGTCCGCTTCCACGTACCAATGGGTGAGTTCACTTTGATTTTCATAGGGATGGATGAAGAGTATCTGATCCTGTTGATTCTGTCCGGGTCGCTGGTAGGAAAATTCTTCTTTCATGAATTGGGTGTAATAATAGCTCAGTCCGGAGCGGAAATGCACGCTGACGATCCTTGTATTTATCAAAAAAGGCACGGAATGCATTTTGGTCACCCCGATGAATGCGCATTACCAGCTCCCGGTCACCGTCATCATCTGCCAATATCGCCAGTTGAATTAAAATAAGCAGAGTCATAAGTAGCAGAATGATAACATGGATTAACTCGTCAACATGTACATCGTACATTCGAATAAATATGGACATCCTGATACTAATATCCGTTCAACATACTGGTTTTACTGGTTCTTATGCGGCATGTATTCATGCTGGTTCGTACCGAGAAACAACCCCATTAAGGCAGAATCATTTTAAGCAGGCTACGGTTACGAACTTCCAGCAGGCATCAAGCTGCGATAAACGGATTATCATTTTTTTTCATAAGTTGGAACAATCCGTATTACATACCATTTTTCCCCATTTTGCACTATGAATGGATCCTCCAATAATTTCCGCTTGTCATTTCTGTTTATCGGCGTGATACTTGTCATTGGTAGTATCATCTTTTGCGCCGATCATACCATTGCCTCCTCGCATTTCAACGAAATCATAACCGGCAAGTCAAAACCGGGGTGGTTCTGGAATCAACCCGTTAATTGCGGAATGACAGCCGCAGGCATAGCCCGGCATTCGGTCATATATCCGGAAAATTCAAAAAAAGCCGCCCGTGAAAATGGAATCCATAACTACATGCGCCAGATCGAGTCACTACATACAGGCGGTCAGGCGTTTAGTATCACCGAACGTGGAGCGGTATGGCTGGGTGACGATCAGGTCGAAACCTACGATGAAACCCGTTTGGAGGAGTTGACAGAAAGCCTGCCGCTGCTCGATTATCAGGTGGCAGGCAATCTCGCACTGGTGCTGCTCGGACCCGAAACATGCCGCGATGAAACAGCAAATCGCAAGCGCCCCTATCCTCTCATGCACCGACCTGCCTGGGTGGACAGGTCCCCATCCGCCCGGGGGATCATCTATGCCGTTGGTACATCAGTGGGGTATTATTACAGCGAAAGCTCCTGGGAGAGGGCCGAGAGAGAAGCACGAAGAAATCTCTCGGCAAGCATTCAAAGCAGAATTCATGGACTGACAGATCAGCAAACAGGCATGAGCCACGAAATCATCTACACTGACCATGAGGTTACACTTCGCGATGCCGTGGTCCAGTCCCGCTATTACGATCAGATTTCCGACCTCTATTATGTGTTGGTCCGCATGCCCCTCCGATAACCGACCACATCCGCTTCCATGCCATCTTTCAGGACACCCAGCCAGCGTAACAAACTGATCAGCCTTGCGACCATCTGGTTCATTTCTGCCGGACTCGGAACGCTTGTATACCTTACCCACCTCCTTGCCCCGGCGGAACGGCTGGCGCTGGACCGCAAGTTCCTGCTTTTTCAACGTGAATACGAACGCAACGATATTGCCCTAATTGCCATAGATGCCTCGAGTCTGGACCGGCTTTCCCGGGATTTCCATCTGCACTGGCCCTGGCCTCGTGAACTGTACGGGATGATGCTGGAATTCCTTGACTCTGCCGGCTCGAAAACAGTTACATTTGATGTGCTTCTTGACCGTCCCGACATCGACCGAATCGACACCGAGGGACCGGTCAGTGACCGCCGTTTTGCCGAAACCGTGTACAACAGCGGGAATGTCATCCTCGCGGCAAATTCAATTCAAACTCCGGCTGCAGTACATCACTCCGCCGGCAATCAGCCGACGAGCACCGATCTAACGGGACAGCACCCCGGGTTTCCTCATAATTTGGATCGCCATTTCATACCCCTGGAAGATCCGCATCCTTCCATCCCGCATGTCACACCGGTCAATCTGCCGATTATGCCGCTACGGTATGCGGCCAGGCGGCTGGGCAACGCCTATGTGCCCACCCGACACGACGGAGTGATCCGGAGCACCTACCTGCTTATGCCGCTGGACGTCGGGAACAGTGACCCGACCGATCAGATCGATGAGAAAGATGGAACAGATGAGACTGATGTGAATAACAATTCCACCAGGGTGCTGCATTACCCTTCGCTGCCCATGGCTGCCTGGCTTGCGGGATTGGAGGAGCAACCGTCCGGGGTGATCGAATTTCGCGATAGCCGTCTCCATATCAGCCAAAGAGAGATTCCCCTGCTATCCGACGGCACCTACCGCATCAACTGGTATGCTCGCGGCGGCGTCCATGACGGCACCTTCCCCTACTACTCCTTTTACGATGTATTCCGCTCCGGTCTTGCCGTTATACAGAACCGGCCCGAGATGGCCCCGCTTCAGCCGGATCTGTTCGCCGATCGCCACATCGTGATTGGCGCATCAGCCGCCGGACTGGCCGATATCAAAACCACACCTTTCAGCGCAATCGAGCCCTATCCGGGAATGGAAATCCAGGCAACAGTGCTGGCCAATCTGCTTGATGGTTCCTTTATCAGGGAAATGTCAACCACTGTTGTGCTGATACTGCTTTGGATATTTCTGATCCCGGTGATCTTCGGAATAGGCACCCTGCGCCATGTCAACAGCATACTGCTCGCCCTGGCCGTGCCCGCCGCCATCGTCATTTCGGGCCTGACGGTATTTGCCCTGTACCGTTTTGTTATGCCAACCGTCTTTTTCACAGCTTCCTCCCTGATTGGCATCGGTACTACCTATGTCTTTCGCTACCTGACAGAGGAGCGACAAAAAAAAGCGATGAAATCGGCCTTCAGCCAGTATGTGCAGAGGGAGTTTGTGGACCGTATCGCCGACGATCCGGATCAGCTCAAACTGGGCGGTCAGCAAAAGGAGCTCACCGTACTGTTTTCAGACATGGCCAACTTTACCTCCATATCGGAAACCCTCTCACCCGGTGAACTTTCTTCATTTCTGAATGACTATCTGACTGATATGACCCGCATCGTCTTCGAATATGGTGGTACCGTCGACAAGTTTATCGGTGATGCCGTAATGGCCTTCTGGGGAGCGCCGATCGACCAGCCCGATCATGCACTCCGGGCTTGTCGTTGCGCCCTTGCCATGCAGCGCAGGCTCGAGGAACGGGCGGATGAATGGAAGAACATGGGATATCCTCCGGTCTCGATTCGCATCGGAATCAACACCGGACCTATGATTGTCGGCAACATGGGCTCTAAAGATCGCTTTAATTATACCGTTCTGGGGGATGCGGTCAATCTCGGGGCACGGCTGGAACCGCTCAACAAACAGTACGACACCAAAGTCATCGTATCGGAATTCACACGGAATGCCCTCCCCGGAGACCCGCACGACACCGGGCCAAAAATATATCTCCGCAAGCTCGACCGTATCACCGTCAAAGGCAAAACGCATCCGGTTACCATCTATGAGCTGCTGGATGGTTAATTTGGCCTGTGATCCTCTCAGCCACCCCCACTTGCAGCCAAACCCATTAATTTTGACAATTGATGTTGGAATATGACTCCGGTTTTTTTAATATGGAAAGCAGGATCTTATGTATGGTATGACAAACTTTCACCTAATCTCCTGAGATAATGAGATCATTAGCTACTTTTATATCCCTCCTTCTTGTATCCGGCGCTCTGATATTATCCGCATGCTCCTCTTCAGACAGAGCTGCAACCCAGATCGAAGATGCCATCCCTTCCTGGTTTACGAGTCCGCCCGAAGATCCCAACTACATCTTCGTTCCGCGAACAGCGTCATCGCGTGACCTGCAGACTGCCATTAATCGCGCTACCACCGATGCCCGCGCCGAGATCGGTCGTGTGGTCGAAGTGCGCGTGGAAGCCATGCAGAAAAACTTTACTGAAGAGGTTGGAGTTGATGAAGATGCCACATTCCGCCAGATGTTTGAGGAAGTCAGCCGGACCGTTGTAGCGACCAGCTTGAGTGGCAGCAGGGTCAAGGAAACCAAACATGAACGTGAAGGCAATATCTGGCGCGCCTTTGTCCTTATGGAGTATCCCGTCGGTGCCGCAAATCAGCAGTTCATGAATCAGATGAAAGAGCGAGAGGAAATGTACACTCGTTTCCGTCAGTCGCAATCCTTCCAGGAGTTGGAGCATGCCGTAGAGGAATACGAACGCCGCCAGGGCAACTGATTCTCAGCATCAACACGGCATAACCGGGACTTGATCTGTACGTATTTCATCAGCTAATGCTAATACATCTTTGACAATCTGGCAGCTGTTGCCGGAAGAATGGAGATACGATCAGGCCGTCCAATGGTGACTGCCCTGTCTCTTGAACGAGAAAAAGGTGATCCGATGGGAAGTGATTCGTCATCCACAGATATCAGGCACGGGGGGAGTCATGCATTTTAAGCATGCCGGACTGCTTATTGTCACACTTTCATTCCTGCTTTTTGGAGGAATGTTGCAATCCATGCCGGGAGAACACAGTGCTGTCTCACCGAAATCTGCAGTAGATGTCCGGGAAGGTCCAGGATCATTTTATCCGATGGTGATCCGACTTCGGGAAACGGCACAAATCCATGTCACGGACCGGACAGAGGGCTGGGTTGAGATTCAAAGCGGTGATTTTTCCGGATGGATCCCCACCCTGGTGCTGGACGAGGCCGGTCCTGATGCCCATCCCGACACACGTGATGATCCGGAGAGCCGGTTTGGATCGTTACGTGACCGTTTTGACCGCGCTTTCGATGACGACCATCAGCAGCCTGAACCCTATGTTTCAGAAGCGCAGGTGGTGGCTGCTGTCAAGGGGTTCATTGAGAATCACATTGCAACCACTGCCAGCGACCTCACAGACCTCTCCCATTTTTTTGAGTATCGGTATGATCCGGGATCCTATCTTGCATTCCGTGAATCACGAATATCAGCGCGTGAGTGGAGCAGAATCCAACGAAGACACCGCCTTTCACATTCAGACCTGCCATCACCCCAGCCTGATCTCGACCTGGTTGGATGGGCCGCCGGCAACCGGATCGCGCAGATCGGGGTCTACGACGATCCGCGCCTGCGCACGTACCTGAACCATATCGCCATGCTGGTGGCCGAAAATTCACATCGCCCCGATATACCCGTGCGGGTCATCGTACTGGACACAGATGATATCTCCGGATACGCCGTCCCAGGCGGATTGATCTTCGTCTCACTTGGGGCGGTCAAACTGATGCAGACAGAAGCCGAGTTTGCCGCTTTCATCGGTCATGAAATAGCACACCTCGCTTTCCAACACGGGCAGACCGAGCTGGAGAAACGCGGTACCCGAATACGCGCTGACGACGCCACCCGGCGAATGGACCAGGTTATTGAGGAAACCGGCATGACTGACGAGCGCTATCGCGATATCACCAAAGAACTGCAACAGACAGCCGATCAGCTTTTCGAATACCTGATCGCAGGTCGCTTGCACGCTTATGAGGCAGAGTCGGATCTGTATGGAATGATTTACGCCACTCGAGCCGGTTACCGTGGCAATGCCCTCTACAACGTCATTGAACGTATTTCCCTGTTCCACCGTGATCCGGAAAGTGACCGAAAATCAGCCTGGTACGGCGATACGTTACACAATCGTCTTAAAGCACTGAAGGAGGAACTGGCACGTACACCCATGCATCAGGGGAACCATCACGCTCAGCCCTGGAACGATCATACCCGTCATTTGCAATACCGATAGCCTGAGACCTCTTTTTCCCCAATACAAAAAGGTTTTGACTCTATTAACCCCCAAAATTCATTTTAGGTCCATCCACACCAATTCCGGCTTTCTGGCCAGAACATCGGGGACCCGACTCACCTGCCTACTGGCCGTCATTTGTCTCCCATATTTTCTACTGGTACTTCCCGACGGTTCGTACGGCCAGGATTTTGAGGAGTGGCTGCGCTGCGAACAGCGCCAATATGAGGATTTTCGCACCGAACAGAACCGTGCCTTTGCCGATATGCTTCGGCGTCAATGGGAAACCATGGAAAGCAGCGCTCCCGAAACAAACCTTGATGAGGAAAAACCGGTCGAGATTCCGGTCGCTGATCCGGTCCTGAAGTCGGAGCCGGAGCAGCAACCCGAGCCGGAACCGGATATCAAGCCTGAACCAAAGCCCGAACCTGAGCCACCACCTCCTCCTCCCTTACCCTCACCTCCATCGCCCTCTCCACCCCCGCCACCGCCAAGCCCGGATACCAAGGTACCAACGGCATTCGTCCCGCCCACTGTCGACCCCGCGCTGCCGACAATAGCTGTAGATTTTTTCGGCCTGCTGACCGATATCCCCTACGATCCCGCACTACGCCGAATCAGCGCCGGCAGCACCTTCAATGCACAAACCATCGCAACCATTTGGGAAGAGATGAGCCGCACGGAGATCGAGTCATCCGTCTCGTATTTCGAAGAGTTACAGGAGCGGCTGCAAATCAATGACTGGGGAATCGCCCAACTGCTATTTGCAACCGGACTCTCCCTGTACAACGGCGACCGCAATATGGCCCGCCTCTACACATGGTTCATGCTCATTCAAAACGGCTATCAGGCCAGAGTCGGCTTCGACGACG
The DNA here is from genome assembly GCA_007133995.1 of Balneolales bacterium. GTDB lineage: Bacteria > Bacteroidota > Rhodothermia > Balneolales > Natronogracilivirgulaceae > SKNL01. The sequence goes on along the minus strand of SLLP01000118.1, from coordinate 13,160 downwards.
ACGGCGTCATCCTGATGTTCGCCAGCTACACCCACATCTTCGGAACCCCGTTTTTCCGGTTCGAAAATGTGCCGTTTTTCATCGCATATTTCGACAAAGCATCTGCAAACCCGCAACGCGTTTTTACCTATTCATCCGACTTCCCCGGCGACCTTTCACCACTGTCACTCCTGGTGCCGGCCACACCCATATTCACACCCAGCTATACCCGGCGGGATCTCAGTTTTACCTTCAAGGATGAAGAAATTCACCTGCAGGTTCCGGTGAATAAACACCTGGTCGCTTTCTACGAATTTTTCCCCCAGACCGAGCTGGATGTTTATTTCAATGCGCCGGTTTCGGTGTCCACGGCATCCGGATTAATCACCGCCTTGTCACGACACATCGATGGGCGTTCAGAATATGAAGCCATTCATCTGCTGCTTCGCTTCGTTCAGACAGCTTTCGGTTACAAAATCGATCCCGACCATTTCGGCCGCGAGAAGCCGCTGTTTCCGGAAGAAACGCTGTTCTACGACTATTCGGATTGCGAGGACCGCGCCATCCTGTTCAGCTTTCTGGTCCGGGAACTCACCGGACTGAATGTGGTCGGACTGCGATATCCCGGCCATATTGCCACCGCCGTGCGCTTCAATGAACACATATCCGGAGATGTTGTTGATGTGGACGGGGATACCTATCATGTCTGTGATCCGACCTATGTGAATGCCGGACCCGGCATGGCCATGAGCCGTTTTCAGAACACCGTGCCCAAAATCATTCCTGTCAACAGATGATCCTCGAAATCACTATTTCCACCATCCTATGAACCGATCTGCAAAAAAAACGCCCAGCCCACTATGGGGAAATGTCTTCCAGTCCCTGATGAAACACAAAGACCAGACCCGGATCGACCTGATTTCGGAGATACCCATATTCCAGGACCTGAGCAGGCGGGAGCTGCGCACCGTCTCCGAAATTCTGTACGACCGCACCTACGAAGCCGGAGAAGATATCTTCCTGGCCGATCAGCCCGGTGCGGCAATGTTCATCATCACCTCGGGAAAAGTCACCATTTTGCTGGACAGCGAGGCAGAACATCAAACCACCACACTTGCCGAACTCGGGGAGGGCGACTTTTTCGGGGAAATAGCTTTGCTGGACAACTCCCCCCGCTCTGCAACCGCCAGAGCCATCACCAAAACCACAATGCTCGCCATCTTCCGGGCCGACCTCGACAAGCTGATCCTTAACGAACCCTACATCGCGGCCAGAATCATGCGGCAGCTGGCCATCGTCATAGGAATGCGCCTCAAAGAAACCAACAAGCAGGTTGCCAGGCTATGATCATGATGACCAACCCCAAAAATGACCCTTCGGTCCGCACAACCCGGTCACGGGTCTTCTACACTCTTGCCGCTATCGCAGGAATCTCTGTCACCATATATCTGCTTTTTGCCCTCAGCACACTGATCCTTCCCGTGCTGCTCGGTATCGTAGCCGCCTATATCTGCCAGCCGCTGCTGAGCCTGATGTACCGCAACGGTATGTCACGCGGCACATCCAACCTCATCCTGTTCGGCGGCTTTCTGCTCATTATTTTCATGCTGGTACGTTATGTGCTCAGTCTCGTACCGGGTGAATTCGAGCAGCTTCAGCTTCGCGTTTCCATCCAGCAGAATATCAACGAGCGCTACCAGAGCTACATGGGACTCGATGAAAACCTGCACAACGGCAACATGATCCACGATTTTGTAGGTCCGGAAGTCGACCCCATGATGGACACCTTCAACCAGTGGCTGTATGTTTCCGAACCGAACCAGGAAAAATTGCTCGAATGGGCCGCGCTGCAGGACCCGGAAACCGAAACGAGAGTACGCAACCTGGTTCGCCGGATGACCTCCCTGCGACTCTATACCGATCCCGGTATACTGCTGTCCGACCGCATCTCCTTCATTGAGGATGAGGAGGAAGCCACAGTCGATGACGACGGCTCCATGCTCCTGAGCATGCTCAACATCCTGTCCCTCTGGCTCATCATGCCTGTTATGTTTCTTTTCTTTCTGGTGGATAACGGACAGTTGCGCCGCGGCTTTGTGGCCATTGTTCCAAACACCTATTTTGAGATGGTGCTCACCGTGATGGAAAATGTGGATCGTGCCATCGGCAACTACCTGCGCGGCACACTGATCGAGACGCTTCTGATGACCATCACGCTTTGGATCCTGCTGGCGCTCATCGGTTTTGAACTGGGCATCAGTTTTGTTCTGGCACTTATTTCCGGCATCGCCAACGCCATTCCCATATTCGGAATGTTCATTGGAATCGGCATCTGTGCCATTTACGCCCTCATTCTGGATGATGTGTCCGCCGTGATACCGCTGGTGACACTTGAGAACCTGATCCTCTGGACCGTCGCGGTGCATCTTGTCGCCCAGGGCATCGACAATGCCGTATTCAAGCCGTTCGTGCTGGGCAAGGCGGTTTCGCTGCATCCAATCGTGGTTTTTCTGGGTGCGATTGTCGGATCGATTCTGTTTGGATTCGTGGGATTGCTTTTCGCCATCCCCGCGATCGTCATTCTCAAAGAGATCGTGGGTACCTTCTACCGCCAGTTGAAGGCCTACTTCCTGATTTACTGACCCTGTGCAACGCCATCCATGCGCGGATCGGCTCCACCCTGCCAATACCAGCCATCACGGTACACCCGTTCGATTCCATGGATACCGCTTTCCAGCGGTCTGACCCGAACGTGATGACCCATCTGCTTGAGTGAATCCGCGATTCCTGACCATGCCGTACCCTCCTCCATTTCCAGGAACCTTCCGCTATGAAGGAAATTCGGCATGGCGATGGCTTCCTGCACAGGCAGATCCCAGTCCAGCACGCCAATCAGCGTCTTCGCCACGTAGCCGATGATTCGACTACCACCACGCGATCCGATGACCAGCCGAAGTTCTCCATCCTCATCAAAAACCATAATGGGTGCCATAGAGCTCCGGGGACGCTTACCCGGTTCAACAGCATTGGGTGAGCGGAACCCGTTCTGGTCCGCCTGAAAAGTAAAATCGGTGAGTTGATTGTTCAGAAGAAAACCGTTGGTCATGATCCGGCTGCCGAACGGGGCTTCAATGGATGCAGTCATCGCCACAGCGTTGCCGTGACGGTCCACAATGGAAAAATGGGAGGTTCCGGTGGTTTCTCGTTCGTACGCCACCGGGCCATTCCATACCATCGGCCCGGCAACCCTGTTCGACCCCGCCAGACGGTCCGATACTTCAGGAGAAGCATCGAACATTGCAGCCGGATCCGGAATGCCGGGATTCACCTCATCCATCGCCCGAAGCGTATCAATCCAAGCTACTCTCTGGCGTAAATATACCGGATTGAGGAGTTCATTTTGTGGAATGGCGGTAAAATCGGGATCACCGATCCATGCTGAGCGGTCGGCAAATGCCAGGCGGCTTGCTTCAGCGATCAGATGAATAGCCTGCAGGTCGCCGGGCGCGAAACCGGGCAGGTCAAAATGCTCAAGTATTCCCAGTATCTGAAGCAGTGTGATGCCTCCCGATGACGGCGCCGGCACACCACAGACGGTCCAGCTTCGGTAATCACGGCAGATGGCCTCACGCACCACCGGACGGTAATTATCGAAATCCTCCGGAGTCAGATCGCTGCGTCCCGGCCATCGGATCCGGGCTGCTTCGATGATCTGCTCGGTCAGTTCGCCGCGATAAAAATAGTCCGGTCCCTCCCGGGCGATTTGTCGAAAGGTCTGCGCCAGTTCAGGGTTTTGGAGTATGGGCTCTTCAGCCCTGCGCGGATGTATCAGATGCCTGCGGATGTCACCGAACATCCAGAGCGACGGATCCTGATCAATCTGCCGCTTCAGCCGCTCGGGCATAGGGAATCCGTCCTCTGCGAGGATGATGGCCGGGTCAAACAGGTCCTGCCAGGGCATGGTCCCATACCCGATGTGCGCCTCATGCAGCATGGCCAGTGTACCAGGGACACCAACAGCAAGTCCCGTGGGTATGGCTGCCCACAGCGGAAACGGCCAGTGGCCGACTGTAAAACGGTCCTCGCCGGCTGCTGCGGGTGCCGTCTCTCTTCCGTCAAAAACCGTCAATCTCCCCGTTGCCCCATCACGAAAAAGCAGAAAAGCACCTCCCCCGATGCCGCTTTCCGGAGGTTCCACGACATTCAGAGCCATCTGCACGGCTACGGCGGCGTCAATGGCGTTGCCTCCTGCCTCAAGTACCGACATTCCGGCCTCCACAGCAAGCGGATGCGCCGCCGAGATCATCATTTCCTCCGATAACACCCCGTATTCTTCACCGTTTTCCGGCTCAGGAGGCCACACGGGCTCCGGGTCATAGGACTCACCGCATCCGGAAATGAAAATTACAGCGATCGCCAGCAGCTTCGCTCCAAAAAGCCATACGGTTGATTTATTTTCTTTTGCCCTGGTAAACATGAAACGAACATGGCAGCCTCCGGCTGACAGACAGGAATATGACTGCATTCTGTCATGTGAGTTCATTCTGACCATATGAATCCAAACAATTTAAACAGATGAAATATTCATGACCGTAGCCCGGTCACACAGGAGCATGATAAAAATTGTCATGGACATTCTATGTGACGATATGAATCATAAAATTTTAAACATATGAAATGATCGATCATTGCAATATATATGTTGATAGTACGAAAATAAAATATGAGTATGGACAGACGCCGGCTCCCATCTGTCGACGATTATGAATATATTTGAGATCTTATGGACAAGACATTTCTGCAAAAACTTTTCGAAGAACACCAGCGGGCCGAAAGCTGCCCTTCGCCGGTGCTGGTCACCGCTTTTTTCAATCGGCTTTTGGGTTTTCTCTTTCCTGAATTCAGCACGATCCGGTTTCGATCCGTCAATGACCTGGAATCGCAGAGCGCCGAACTGCAACAGGAGTTTTGCCAAATCCTCAGGAAATGTTCGGAATGCAAGGATGCTGACGTAAATGAGGTTACCAGGGCATTCTGGACGGCTTTGCCAGAAATAAAGGAGAACCTGGAGCTCGATGTGCAGGCGATTTACGAGGGGGACCCTGCCGCAAAAAGCCGGACCGAAGTGGTGCGCACCTACCCCGGCTTCTATGCCATCACATCCTATCGCATTGCACATTTTTTGTATGGAAAAGGGTACAAGCTGCTGGCTCGCATGATCACCGAAAATGCCCACAGCCACACCGGGATCGATATCCACCCCGGTGCCCGCATCGGTCGCCATTTCTGCATCGACCACGGCACCGGCATGGTCATCGGCGAAACCACCGTGATTCACGATCATGTCAAGATATACCAGGGGGTCACTTTGGGGGCACTGAGCGTTCGCAAGGAGGATGCGGAGACCAAGCGCCACCCCACCATTGAAGAGTACGTGGTGATTTACGCCGGTGCCACCATCCTCGGTGGCACGACCGTCATCGGCAAGCACAGCATCATCGGAGGCAGCGTGTGGCTCACCTCCAGCGTCCCGCCCTGGTCGCGCATCACCTATATCGCCCACCAGGAAAGCCGGAAAGCGGAGAAAGATACGCATCACCAAATCATCCATTCATCATGATACTCGAAGATCTGATTGGCAACACCCCCATTGTCCGTCTGCAGCACATACCCGAATCACCGGGCGTGACCATTTACTGCAAACTGGAAGGCCGGAACCCCGGCGGCAGTGTGAAAGACCGGGCAGCCTATGGTATGATTTCGGCGGCGCTCAAACGGGGTGACATCAAACCCGGTGACAAACTGATCGAAGCCACCAGCGGCAATACCGGCATTGCCCTGGCAATGATCGCCCGGCTCAAAAACCTGCACATGACCCTCATCATGCCGGAAAACTCCACCCAGGAGCGTATCCAGACCATGCGCGCCTACGGTGCTGAGGTGATCCTCACCAAGGCCGAAGGCACTATCGAATATTCGCGCACTGTCGCTGAGGAAATGGCGGCAACCGGAGAATACTATCTGCTAAACCAGTTTGGCAACCCGGACAACTACCGGATGCACTACCGCACCACCGGTCCGGAGATCTGGAGGGATACGGGCGGAAAGATCACCCATTTTGTTTCGTCAATGGGTACCACCGGCACCATCATGGGGGTATCGCGATACCTGAAAGAGCAGAGCCCGTATGTGCAGATCGTGGGCGTGCAGCCGACCGACGGTTCGCAAATACCCGGCATCCGGCGCTGGTCGCCCGAGTTTCTGCCGGAGATTTTTGAAGCGGATCGCGTGGACCGCACCATAGATGTGAGTCAGGAGGAATCCACACAGATGACCCGACGGATGGCCCGCGAAGAGGGCATTTTCGCCGGGATGAGCAGCGGCGGCTGCCTTTCGGCGGCCGTGCGGATGGCCCGTGAATTGAAGAGCGGACTGATCGTCTGCATCACATGCGACATCGGTGACCGGTATCTCAGCTCCCCCCTGTTCGATGATGAATAGATCTTTTAATTTCCTTATCTTTGTAAGTTTGTTACTATATCAGCAGTTATAGATTTCCCTATGTCCAACAGGCGAAAAATCCGGGAAACCGTTATGCAGGCCATTTACGCGCTGTTTATCGGTGATCAAACCCTTGAACATGTTCTTCAAACCATTGTAAAACCCGAGTTCCACGATGATACATTCGGGCGGGATTTTGCCGAACGACTGTTCCTTCGGACGTTCGACCATCGCGAGAGGTCCGACGAGATCATCCAGGGGCACATCGCCAATTGGGAATTAGACCGCCTGGCCATGGTTGATCGCATCATCCTGCAAATGGCGATCACGGAGATACTCACCTTCGAGGATATTCCCACCAAGGTAACCATCAACGAAGCCATTGAAATCGCAAAGAAGTTCTCCACGGCACGGTCCGGCCGCTTTGTCAATGGCATTCTGGATGCCGTGGTGCTCTCCCTGCATGAAAAAGGAGAATTGAAAAAAGAAGGACGCGGACTTGTGGACCTGCCTGCCCGCCAGAAAAGAGGCGAAAATGATAAGATGGAGGATGACGCCATTACCAGAGAGGATGGGACCGCGCCTCGTGAATCGGAGGGTCCGGTACAGCCCATACCGTTGAAACCGGCTGACAAAACCGAAGATAGCGAGCAAAAAACACAGAAAAAACGCCGCATCAAACGACCCGGAAAGAAAAGAAACACATAGGAATTCACTGACTATCGAAATCGTGCTCCAGAAATTCACTCCATGAATTCCGAAAAATACATCGTTATCGGTGACATCCACGGGTGCGCCAAATCCCTTGACGCACTTCTCGGAAAGGTCACGCCGTATAGCGACCGCTCTCATATCTTCATCGGGGATTACATCGATCGCGGACCCGATTCCCGGGGCGTGGTTGATCATGTGCGTGAGTTCGCCCGCAGTCATCGGTGTGTCTTTTTACGCGGTAACCATGAAAGCATGCTCATGGAAGCCGTTGAAACCGGCAACCGGACATTCTGGCTGATGAATGGCGGAATGGAGACACTCGATTCCTACGATACCAATACACCGGAAGAAATCCCTGCCGATCATCTCCGATTTTTCTGCGAAACCCGGCTCTGGCTGAACACTCCGGAGTATCTATTCATCCACGCCGGACTCGATCCGAAGCGGCCCGTTGACGAGCAACTGTCCGATCCGGATATCGAACATACCGCACTATGGGAGCGAAGGCACGTGCACCGGCCCGTGCTCTGGGAAAAAACCGTTGTATTCGGACATACTCCTGTGACGAAGCCGCTGATTGAAGAGCGGAAGATTGCCATCGATACCGGTTGCGTCTTCCAGGGCGGAGCATACGGAACGCTCACGGCTCTGCTGCTGCCTGAAAAAACCATCATCACCCAGGTCAATCTGGATTAAAATACACCATCATCTGCAACACGATATATGAGTCTTACATGTGGAATTGTCGGATTGCCCAATGTCGGGAAATCCAGCTTGTTCAATGCCCTTAGCAACGCAGGCGCCGAAGCCGCCAATTTCCCGTTCTGCACCATCGATCCCAATATTGGCATCGTGCCCGTGCCGGACAGCCGCCTCGATCGTCTGGCCGACCTGGTGAAGCCCAAAACCGTTACTCCCACCACCATTGCATTTGTCGATATCGCCGGACTGGTCAAGGGTGCATCCGAGGGCAAGGGAAAGGGCAATGCCTTTTTGTCTCATATCCGGGAAGTAGATCTGATCATACACGTGGTTCGATGTTTTCAGGATGAAGACGTGATCCATGTGGAAGGCAGCATCGACCCGATTCGTGACATCGGCATAATCGAGACCGAACTGATGTTCAAGGATCTGGAGACACTGGAACGAAAGGAAGAGCGTGTCCGCAAGATGGCCAAGTCGGGCGATAAAACCCTGATGAACCACCTGCATGTACTTGCCAACCTGCGTGCACACATTGAACAAGGTAAGCCGGTGCGATCCTACAGTGACTGGGACCCCTCCCATCCTGCATTCAGTGAGCTGTTCATGCTCACTGCCAAAAAAGTGATCTATCTCTGTAATGTGGATGAAAGCGACCTGCCTGATGGTGAAGGTAACCAGCACGTCATGTCAGTCCGGGAACATGCGGTAAGAGAGGGCGCCGAAACCATTGTGGCGTGTGCCAAGATTGAGGCCGAGATAGCCGAACTGGATGAAAAGGAGAAGCGCGACTTCCTGGACTCCATAGGGCTCGAGGAGTCGGGCCTAAACCGGCTCATATCGGCAGCCTATCTCAAGCTCGGACTCATCACCTTCTTTACCGTAGGACCGAAAGAGGTCCGTGCCTGGACCGTTCGAGAGGGGACCAAGGCGCCGCAGGCTGCCGGCGTCATCCATTCCGATTTTGAACGGGGTTTTATAAGGGCCGAAACCATTGCCTACCATGACTTTGACGAGCTCAAATCAGAAGCCGCTGCCAGGGAAGCCGGGAAAATGCGATCCGAGGGTCGTGGGTACACCGTCAAGGACGGCGATGTCATGCTATTCCGCTTCAATGTATGATGGTGGGGTATAATGCCGGTTGCCTCAACGTTGCAGATACGGCAGTTTTCCGCAGCATCCAACTACAAAAAAATGACGGTCTCAGGAAATCAAAATCACAAGGCAAGAATTTCGTTGCATCAAACCGTATATTATTATGATTTTCCATTTTTCAGAAGCAACCGCTAAACGGTAACCGAATTCATGTCAGAGCAAAAAAGCAGCACTCAGAAGTTGACCTTTATCTTTCCCGACGGCAGCACCAAAACTTACGATGCCGGTGTCACCGGTTTTGATATAGCCAGAAGCATCTCCGGCCGCCTCGCTCGTGAAGCACTGAGCATTACGCTCGATAATATAGTACTGGATCTGCATCGCCCGCTAACATCCGGCGGCAAGATCACCATCAATACGTGGGATGACGACGACGGGAAAATGGCCTTTTGGCACTCCTCTGCTCATGTGCTGGCGGAAGCGGTTGAAGCACTCTATCCGGGTGTGAAACTCGGTATAGGTCCGCCAATCGAGCAGGGATTCTACTACGACATCGATTTCGGGGACAAGGCCGTTGGAAGCGAGGATCTGCCTGCCATCGAAGAAAAGATGCACGAACTGGCGCGGCAAAAGAACCGTTTTGAGCGTTTTGAAATACCCAAGGATGAAGCGGTTGACCATTACAGGAAAAAGAAAGATCCCTACAAGCTTGACCTGCTGGATGGCCTCGAAGACGGAACGATCAGTTTTTACAAGCAGGGCAATTTCACCGATCTGTGCCGCGGTCCGCACATCCCGGATACTGGTGCCATAAAGGCAATCAAATTGCTGAATACGGCCGGCGCCTACTGGCGCGGTGATGTCAAAAGCAAGCAGCTCACCCGGATCTATGGCATCAGCTTCCCGAAAAAAAGCATGTTGGACGCTTTTCTTAACCAGCTTGAGGAAGCAAAAAAGAGGGATCACAAGAAACTGGGTCCACAGCTCGGCATTTATATGATCGACAGGATGGTCGGCAGCGGCCTGCCCATGTGGCTGCCCAAAGGTACGACATTGCGCCGCACCCTGGAGGGGTTCCTTCGCGAGGAGCAACTCCGGCGCGGCTACCAGGAAGTCATCACTCCGCACATCGGAAACCTGGAGCTTTATCGCACCTCCGGACACTATCCCTACTACAAGGACTCACAATTCGCACCCATGCAGATTGACGACGAGGGGTACCTGCTCAAACCGATGAATTGTCCGCACCATCACCGCATTTACGATAATGAAATGCACAGCTATCGTGATCTGCCGGTGCGCCTGGCCGAATTCGGCACCGTGTACCGCTATGAGCAGTCCGGTGAACTGAACGGACTCTCAAGAGTTCGCGGCTTCACACAGGACGATGCCCACATCTATTGCACTAACGACCAGCTTAAGGATGAGATCATAAACTGTATCGATCTAACGCAATTTGTATTTTCAACCTTCAATATGCCCGTAGATATCCGCCTTTCCTTCCGTGATGATGATGATGAGAAATTTGGCGGAGAGCGGACTCTGTGGGACCGCGCCCAGAAGGAAATCAAAGAGGCTGCCGATGAAATGGAGCTGCAATACCGGATCGCGGTAGGGGAGGCGAGCTTCTACGGACCCAAAATTGATTTCATAATCCATGATGCGCTTGGCAGAAAATGGCAACTGGGAACCGTTCAGGTTGATTACGTGATGCCCGAGCGATTCAATCTTACCTATGTGGGAGCGGATAATCAGAAGCACCGGCCGGTCATCATCCACAGAGCTCCGTTCGGTTCCATGGAGCGGTTCACCAGTATCCTGATTGAACATTTTGCTGGTAATTTCCCGTTGTGGCTGAGCCCGCAGCAGGCCGTTGTCATTCCGGTGTCGGATCAGTTCAATGATCTGGCGGAATCGTACCGCCAACAGCTTGCTGAAGCCGGAATACGGGTCAATTCCGATCTCCGGGGTGAACAAATCGGGGCAAAAATCCGCAATGCGGAAACGTCTAAAATCCCCTACATGTTAATAGTAGGTGAGAAAGAGAAGCAAAATCAGACTGTTTCTGTGCGAAAGCACAAAAAAGGTGATATTGGAAGCTTTAATTTTTCAAAATTTCTTTCGATAATAAAGAGTGAAGTGGACAAGAAGGCGCTTCCGGATGCAGAATAATCGTTCTGTTGCCGATCGCCCGACTGCCATGATATGACGCAAACCTGGTCATAAACAGCACCACTTCACATTTTTTATAAACAAAACAAAGGAGAAAAAACCATCGGAAAACGATTCAAAAGCAATCCCGTTCGCAAGTCGGTGCCAAAAGAACGAGTGAATGAGGGTATACGGGCTGATGTAGTCAGGGTTATCAAACCCGATAACGAGCACGCTATTCTGCCGGTAAAGGAGGCCATTGAGATGGCTTACAGCCAGAACATGGACCTGGTGGAAGTTGCATCCAATGCGAATCCGCCCGTTTGTAAAATTATGGATCATGGCAAATACCTTTTCGAGAAGAAGAAAAAAGAGAAGGAGGCGAAAAAGAAGCAGCATGTCATCGTGCTAAAGGAGTTGCGTTTCAGGCCGCAGACCGATGACCATGACTACGAGTTCAAGAAACGTCACGCTGAAGGATTTCTGAAAGATGGCAACAAGGTAAAGGCTACTGTCCAGTTTAAGGGACGTGACATTATTTACAGTGACCAGGGTAAAAAACTGCTCGACAGGCTTGTAACCGACCTGGAGGATCTTGGCAAGGTGGAGACACCGGCCAAATTGGAGGGCAAGCGAATGTCCATGGTGCTTTCACCTGCCAAGGGACCCGGATCAGGTTCCTGACCGATGCCCCTTCGATCCGCCTCTGGTTTCTCAGAGATGCTGCCCAGATTACAATTCCCGACAGCACGTAAAAAGTTGTTGCTGATCAGCTTTTTTTTTAAATTAAAGACTTGCAAAATTTTAACCAATTTTTCAGGTTAATTATGCCTAAAATGAAAACCATCAGCGGCGCCAAAAAGCGTTTCAAGACTACTGCCACTGGCAAATTGAAACGCAAAAAAGCGTACGCCAGTCACATACTTACTAAAAAATCGCCCAAGAGGAAGCGAAATCTGCGTACGGCTACTTTGGTTTCAAAAACCGATTTGCCCCGTATTCGTAAATTGCTTCCCAATGTATGATTTTTTTAACCACCATTAATTACTGATAAAATGCCACGATCGACCAATAATGTGGCTTCCCGTCGCCGTCGCAAAAAGGTCCTGGACCAGGCGAAAGGCTACTGGGGTGCGAGAAGCAGGGTCTACACTGTCGCGAAAAACGCAGTGGACAAAGCCCTTCAGTACCAGTACCGCGACAGGAGAGTCCGCAAAAGAGAATTCAGAAAACTCTGGATTACACGTATCAATGCAGCTGCCCGTCTCAATGGCACCACCTACTCCAAACTTTTGGGCGCTATGAACGCCAATGAAATGGAGATCAACAGAAAGGTGCTTGCAGATCTGGCAGTTCACGATCCGCAGGCGTTTACCGCTGTTGTGGAAGCTGCACAGAAGAAATCCTGAAACCGATTCTGTATCAAAACCGGCAGTATCTTCCCTGATGCTGCCGGTTTTTTTATGCTTGATTAACTTATTGACCGGACACGGCCATGCCCAACACTGCTGACATTGAAAAAGTAAAAAAGGATATCACCTCTCATCCGCTGGACTCTGAACAGGCCATCGAATCATTCCGGCTTACCTATCTGTCACGCAAAGGCATCATCACGGAATTGCTGGCCGGCATAGGCAAAGCTGCACCCGAAGATCGTGCCTGGCTGGGCAAGGAGCTCAATGCGCTAAAAAAACTGGCTACCTCGCGCTTCGAAGAAGCCAAAGCAGCACGGTCATCAGAATCGTCTTCCCGTGTTGCCGCTACCGATGACCCCACTCTTCCGCCGCCGCCCCTGCCGACCGGATCCAGCCATCCTCTCTCTCAGACCCTCGAGGAGATCAAGAACATCTTCTACCGCCTTGGCTTTACCTTCGCCGACGGACCGGAACTCGAAGATGATTTCCACAATTTCACCGCCCTCAATTTTCCGCCCGAGCACCCCGCAAGGGATATGCAGGACACCTTTTTTATCCGTAAGGATGAACAGGAACCTTCACACGACCTGGTGCTTCGCACGC
>SLLP01000155.1 GCA_007133995.1 Balneolales bacterium | reverse complement strand
GTTGCTATTCAGGTTAATCCGTTGACAGCCAGACTTGCAGATCTAAGCGGCATGACATTCAACTACACAGTAAGCGATGACAAAGGAAATCCATTATCTGCAGGTACGAGTATTTCGGTTAGCGCAGATGGAATGGACGCAGAGCTGTCGGGTGATATTGATGTTACCCTTGGAGATCATAGTCAGGCAGGTCCGGGTGCTACGGAGTTCTCTTTCCGTGTACTGGAAGCTAAAAAGCAAGCTGGTATTGGTAATCGCGATATTTATTTTGTAATCTCGGTTAGCGGACCACTTGGGGAAGAGACATTAAATATACCAATAGATTACAGTCCAGGAGGTGCAGCGAGCATTGCAGTATCATCGATATCCTCCGAAACCATCACCGTCAAGGAAACAGGTGGAACTGAACAGAGCGAGTTTGTATTCCAGGTCACTGATTCTTCTGGAATGCCGGTTCATCAGGCCGAGGTTGAATTCAGTCTGGGCTCATCACCGGGTGGTGGAGAGACAATTTATCCTCAAACTGCTACCTCAGATGTAAATGGCCAGGTCAAAACAACCCTGACCAGTGGAACCATATCCGGTGTAGTACAAGTCATCGCCAGCATTCAGCGCGACGGTTTTGAGGTCAAGTCGCGGCCGGTGCGTGTTGCCATTCAGTCGGGATTGCCGAGCAATAACCACTTCACCATTTATCGATCCTCTCCCCTTAATGTGCCGGTTGACGGAACTACTGGGATCAGTGTATTGCTTGGGGATCGATACGGTAATCCGGTCGCAGAAGGGACGCGGGTCTACTTTACAACGGACTATGGTGTGGTTGGAGCCTCTGCTGCCACCAATGCGGATGGCCGGGCCGGAGTAACACTTCAGCGCGGCGAGCCCATGCCACCAGATGGTTTTGTTACGGTACGGGCACAAACGGTCGACGAAAACAACCAGAGCATTGAAAGACAGGCAACGGTCCTGTTTCACATTCCGCCTATCATTATAGATGTGGAACCGAATACGTTTTTCATTGACCACCTGAGTGATCAGACATTCAACTATACCGTAACGGATGTCAACGGCAATCCGCTTCCGGCGGGCAGCACCATCGCCGTGACAGTGGAAGGCGAGGATATCGAGGTCATCGGCGACGTGGATGTGACACTTGATGACGTGATGACAGGCGGTCAGGGTGTTACGGAGTTTACCTTTAACGTGGCCGGCACTAATGAAGTAGCCCACGAGAACGACAGGCCGGTATTCATCGAAATCAAGGCTACCACGTCCACCGACACCCGGACCGTACGGATTGACGGCAGGAAAGCAAAAGAAGTGATGGATTAGGAAATGCCTTGCCTGACGTGCTGAAAACCGGGCAGAGTTAAAAAAAACGCTTGCAGATGTAATGTTTGCAGGCGTTTTTTTTATATGTTTTGTCGAATTGTGGAAAAGGGGCAGAAGATTTGTAACTTTTTCAAAAGTTGTGCGTCTTACGGTCAGAATTACTATGCGTAACAGGAAACCCGGCGGTATAAGACGTGCGTAAGTATTGCAATTACCACACGATAGGCAATGAATAAGGTTGATACGTCGGATACCGAGATCCTGTCACGCATAATGAGCGGAGAAAAAGAGTTGTACCGCATCATCATGGACCGATATGCATCTCTGGTTTTTCACGTGGTGCGCAGATATGAAACAGACCAGAATCTGATGACAGAAAGAGCACACGAGATTTTTTTGAAGGCGTACGAGCGGCTGGATTCCTTCCGGGGCAGATCGGCTTTTTCGTCCTGGCTCTACCGGCTCGCTCACAACCACTGCCTCGATGAAATCCGGCGTGAAAAGCACCGCAATACCTTTTTTTCTGAATTGCCTGATGATCATGCAACCGGTATGAAGGACGGTAATCCGGGTCCGGATGCCGAAATGGAAACAGAATCGGAAGCCGATGAGCAGACAGCCCGGCTCTGGAAAGCAATGGCCAGAATCGACGATAACCACGCCGTGCCGCTGCTCATGAAATACCGCGACGGTATGTCCTATGAGGAGATATCCGAAGATCTTAATGTGCCGGTCGGAGCCCTGAAAGTCAGAGTCCACCGTGCACGAAAGGAATTGAAAACCACCCTGGAGCAAATGTGATGCGTATCGAAAAAGAAGAATGGCTGCAACGTTACCTGGATGGCGAACTCAATGATGAGGAAGAGCGCCAGGCCCTGAAGGTGATCGCCGATGACCCGGAACTTCGGGCGTTGCTGAAGTTTGATATGGGACTTCGCCAGGACCTGGCATCGGATACTTGGTCCGGCTCGCAATCCTGCGTCGGAACACCTTCATCAGCTAAAATGACGCCCGGATCACTGCCCGATGGTTTTGCAGACAGCGTAATGCAGGCCATAGAAAGAAAGGAAACGGCAAAGGAAACAGTACAGTCCGCATCCACCAGGGAAGAAAAAGAAACCGCGGGCAAACGCAGTATGGCCCAGCGCCTGTGGCAGCCCCGGCCCGTTATGCTGCGGCCTGTATGGTCCGCCGGAATCGCCGCAGCGCTCCTGATGCTTCTTGTACTGACTCCCGTACTGTTCCTGGCGATCCAGGATGAAGCAGAACCGTCCAGGATCCCGGTCCGCCAGATCGTAGAGGAACAGCACGACCGGGTCCTTATGCGCTTTGTCTATGTGGATCGGGATGCCGAGTCTGTGGCCGTGGCCGGTGACTTCAGCGACTGGGAGCCCATAACGCTCACCCGGCAGAACATCAACGGTGATGTGGCATGGACGGGCATCATCCCTCTGGAGCGGGGGCAGCATCGGTACATGTTCCTGAAAGATGGCGAGCAGTGGGCAACCGACCCGCTGGCCGGCAGATATGTGGATGATGGATTCGGAAATAAAAATGCGGTTATAAGCCTGTGATGCGATACCTGCTTATCAGTACGATCATGACAACAATGATAACCACCGGACATAACGCTTTTTCGCAGCGGATTGAAACCGATGTCTTCCTGTCGGCCGAAAGCGGATATGTGTCCAACATCTATCTGAATCCGTACGTGCCGGAGTGGGACCGCAGCCTTGTTTCCGTGTTCAGCTCGTTCTCGCCGGCTGTCCAGTTACGGTGGGCCGACAGCAAGAACAGCGTATCTGTAAGTGGAACCGGTTATTTCCTTCACCTTTTTGACGAGCGTGACGGTTGGAGCGGTGCCTATCTGGCCTCGATGTATCGCCGCCGGCTCACCTCCTTGTTGTCAGCGCGTGTCTCTAGCGGCACAAATTACTTTTCCGGTTCGCAGTACAGAAATATCCAGTGGCTTCAGGTCGGGGCAGAGTGGGCGTTTTCTCCATTTGCAAAAGTTGAAACCCATCTTGGATCCGGATGGCAATCGATAACAGGATTTGAAGATGAAGAAACCAGAAGAATCCGGAACGACTCCTACCGCCTGGGTGCGGAATATTGGCCGGGATACAGATGGAGGCTTCGGGTCCAGTTCTACAGCGGACTGGGGCACATCACCAGTCCCGGCGACGGGTTTGTGAGCAGTATTTCTGCGAGTCATTTCACCCAAAACCGGTTGGCGGTCACGCTTCGTACGGGGTTGGAACAGTATTCCCAGGAGTTTCAGATGAGTCCGGATAACGGTGGCGGTCCGCTTCAGGGTGGAACCGGAATGGCCGACGACGGAAGCATTGTAACTCTGGAAGACCGCTTTCACCGGACGATCCTCAACGTCTCCTATCCGATCCGTAATAACGTATCGGTGACGGGCACGGCCGCCGGTCTGCTGTGGTTCAGCAGCGAAGATGATGATATTCTGGCGGACTACCAGGTATCGGCCGGTCTGCAGGTGTCGTTTTCACCGAAACGAATACGAACGGGTGAAATAAGCACAGTGGAATGGAATCAGCGTAGCGAGAGCGAGAAAATCGTGACCGTTCGCTACAGAGGAGACGAACGTCTTTACATCACGGGTGATTTCAATGATTGGGAATTGCCCGGAATTCCCTTGCGGAGATTAGGAAGGAACCGATTTCGGGCCGAGCTGGAGTTGCCCCGGGGTGTGCATCAATACAAGATTGGAGTGCGGGAAAACGGGAGCCTTGAGTGGCTGGAGTTACCCGGGGAAGCGGCCACCGTAAGCGATGGTTTCGGTGGCAGAAACGGGAGGGTATTCGTTGACTATGGAGAGTAAATCCACTATGAGAACCATTTTTCAAATAGAAAAAGAACAGGAATACAAAATGTATTTTGTACTATACAATAGTAGCGGAGCCAAAGGCGGGTATCGGCTGGTATGTCTGCCGCAACAAGCTTCCGGAGATGCCGGCGGCATGCCTTTCTTCAGGAAATGGAAGTTTCTCGCCGTATTCCTGATGGCGGTTTTTTCAGCGGCCATGTTCAGTACAGCCCACGCCCAGCATGAAACGGGAGAATATCGCAGCGTTCTTGAACAGGGGAAGGCCGCCGGGATCGATGCAGACCGTCTTGAAGGGCTGATCACCCGCGCGCAGCAGCGCGGCGTCTCGCCGGATCAGCTGCAGAGCATGGTCGGTCCGGCAGTCGAGCTGGCGCAAAATGACCTGCCCTATGCTTCGGTGCTGCAGAAGGCGCTTGAGGGCATGGCCAAGCGGGTGCCTGCAGGAAGCATCCGCATGGTGACGGAGGACATTGCCGGCGGCATCACGCGCTCGGCCGCGATAGTCGATCCCTGGCTGGCACGCAGTGAGGTTGCGGCGATGGCATCAGCCGGCAGGGGTGACCGCGAAACAGGCGCCATGATGCGCGAATACCGCAGGAGCTTTATTGAGCATGGATCCTACGCCTTTCAGCAGAACACGGAAGAGCAGACCGTCCGGGACTTCCTGGATCAGTCGCTCACCCCGAATGTCGTCGAACGCAATGCGATCGCTTCAGTGGCAGCAGGACTCCGGGCGCTTCCCGAAATGCCAACCTCGCAGGACGATCCGGGGACCAGCATCCGGTTGCTGGTCCGGGCGCTGAATGCCGGATTTACTCCCGGTGAGATTCAGCAGCTCCCTGATGCGTTCCGTTCAGCACAATTCCACAGTCAGCTCCCGGCCGACCGGGTTGCGCGCGGTCTCGATCATCAGCTGAGTGAAAACATACCGGCTTCCCATATCCTGGAAAATCTGTTTCAGGGAAATGTGGGCGGAGGTCCGCCGGGATTCACCCCGCCAGGCCTGGATAGAAGAGGAGAACGGGGTTCTGACCGGGCAAGGGATCGCAGGCCCGTCACTCCGCCGCCGCACAACTGACCTCTCTTTTCTTGTAACCTTCTCCGATCCCGTGCGTCATACGGGCAGATTGACAAGAGTGCGCATTGCACAAAGAGCGGGATGCCGTAGCAGAAGCAATCCCGCCGGTGCCACTCACATCAGCAAGATCAAACGGAGAAGTTATGATGGTTGAAAAAAACTGCTGCAAGCTGGATGCACACGCTGCCGGATATAAATTGAAGGATACCTTCCCAGTAAAAAACATGGAATGGCAATCCGGTAATGTGCGGCTGATGCAAAACTATCCCAATCCCTTCAATCCGGTGACCGTCATCCGGTTTGACATCACCGAAGAGTCGCAGGTCAGCCTGAAAATATTCAATCTGACAGGCAAGCTCGTTGCGGTTTTAAAAGAGGGAACCCTGCCCGCCGGGTCCTACCAGGTTGCCTGGGATGCTTCACTGATGCCTGGCGGCAAATACCATTACAGTCTGGAGGTCAACCGTCGGTTGTTCACGAAAACAATGACGCTGATCAATTAACATTTCATGCTATGAGATACACAAACCGGTTCGCAAAACATATTACGTCAACTGCAGCGGCAATGCTCATGTTGTTTTTTACACTGGGCGCGTGCAACCAGGATCTGGATAAAACCGGAGATTTAGAAGAGGAGTGGATTGATATGTTCGCCGATACCGACCTGGAAACGGGGATCAACCGCCAGATTCACCCGATCCCTGAAGACACCAACTATGTAGTGATCGACGGGGAGCAGCATTGCTTGATGACCCCCTCGGCGCAGTTTGTCAAATAAACCTGGAAATGGAAAAACTTTTAAATAACGCCAAGAGGGCAGGTTTCTGCAGAACCCTTATCTGTACGGTTGCCGCACTTGCTGTAGTGCTGGTTCTTTTTATCACCCCTTTACATGCCCGGGGTCTGTCTGGTGATTTTGAGCCGGTCATAAAGCGCGCGATTGATGCCGGTATCGATGCCGGCCGGATCGAGCGGCTGGTTGATCGTGCTCAAAGCAGAGAGGTATCGCCCGACCAGCTTCAGCACATAC
>SLLP01000031.1 GCA_007133995.1 Balneolales bacterium | reverse complement strand
TTCGGCATGTGCCGTGACATCGTTTTCAGCATTCACATGGTTTCCGGCCTTGCTCACAATTCGGTTATCCGGGCCGATGATGACGGCGCCGCAGGGGGTCCCGGATTCATCAGCTTCGGCCAGGGCCGTCTCCATCCATTTTCGTTCATCGGCATGCGACGACCGGTAGCCGGCGATGTCATTGACCAGCAGACGGAACGGGCCTTCCTGCCGGTCCTTGATCATCAGGGCAACTTCCCCGATTTCGGACGGGTTCAGGGGCGGGGCATCCGGCACATTGCGACCTCTGAAAACAGGACTGAAGCGATCGAAAGGCACATCCACCCACTCCCCGGCCATGCCGGAAAGTTGGTGCTGTGGTGGTGAATCCGACTGATTAACGAGGCCTGTATCAGCATTTTCCAGGTGACCGCCGGTTGAGGCAAGCAAGGGAGTGGTATCAAAACAAGCCTCGTATGAAAACGTGTGAAGCTGTTCTCCGTTCATGGTTTTGATCCGAAGGCAGTAGCGCTTGCCATCCCCGGCAGCATGGAGCCGGAACCCAAGAAGATCTGCGAAATTGAGGCGGTGGCGCGTCCGGACGGAAGCGAATCCCCCGTTGTTTTCAAGCGAGAGATGACCATACATGCAGAGGCTTTCGGTTGCGGTGAAACCCGCGTGAGCATGAGAGCGTCCACCCATGACCGTGTCATTGACCGGTTCCCAGTCATTGCGGGGGTCGATCAGACCGGTGAACATCGAAACGTATCCGGATCGGGAATCAAACTCCTTGCTGGTCCCCGGAGTCTGCCCGGTGCGTGTTGTTTTATGAGAATTGCGGAATGTCATGGTACGTCACATTTCTGGAGTTTAATTGCTTTTATCATGTCGGACAAAATCTGCCACTGCATAATTGATCGTATCTGGCAGATCCAGCATCATTCCCAACACATTTCACAACGAAATTACTCCCCGATCGAATCTTTTTTTAAGGCATAAACATATCCGGAAAGGATTTGCAGAAGAAACAGGTCCCGTTGCATGGTTCTGCATGTAACAGTTTGTTAAATATTACAAATTTTACATAAGGATCATCGTTACTTTAAAACAGATGGTTTTTAATCAGAGGGCAGCAGTTGTTTGCAAAACCAACGGAGGGAATCATGAAAAAGCTTCATGGTTCTATTCCGGCACAGGTTTTTTTGTTGATCTTGACGTTTTTTTTATTTAGCAGTAATGCCAGAATCTACGACGTGACTGGGAGGTTGGTCACAGAGCATCGTAATCCGATAGCCAATCATCAGATAATACTTTGCGATGATAATGATATCCAAATAGCTACCGATCATACGGACAGCCAGGGAAATTTCCATTTTTCCTATCAGGGCCAGCCCACGTCGGCCGAACCTGCACGCCGTCTCGACGGTCCATCAGAATTTGCGCTTGGATCTTCGTATCTCAACCCTTTCAATCCCAGAACGGTTATTCCACTTGAAGGCCCCGAAAGAACGAATACAGCGATCGCCGTATACAACATTCCTGGGCAGGAAGTGATGCGGACCCGGGCGGACTTGCCCCAGGGGAGCCATGAGATTGTGGTCAATCTTGGCTCCGGCGATGGTCTTGATCTCGACCACGCAGGTATCTTCGGGAACTGGTGGAGTTCTTCCGAGTATAATATTAAACCCGCCTGGGTGCGGAGTCTTTTCAGCTTTAGAGGCACTGCCGGCAGGAGGGACACCGGTAGGCAACACGGTTTTTCTGTGCGTTACCTTCGGGATTAACACCATTTTGACTCTTTGCCTGACCGTTCCGCAGGGCGAGAAGGCGCGCTAAACCCAAGTTAGCGGGTCGAAATATTCATGTTCTCTGCCACCCTGGTTCGAGCTGCCAGGTAGCAAAGGTATCCTATTCTTGCTTCTTGGTTCATGGCCTAAAAGACAACAATAGACGGGAAGCCTTGTAGAAAATAAATAGCGGCTTCCCCTTTTCGACCAGAATATGATCACCGATAAGATTCTCTATACCAATTCAACAATCTCTTAGGTACCTTTGGTATAATGAACAATCACGTTCCATGGTAAAAATGGGCAAATGTTTTTGTCGTTTATAGTACTGATTTTTGATATTATTTTTCATAATAAATTGTTACTCTTAAAAATTAGTAAGTAATGCAGCCATTATGTCTTTTATCGTTAATTAAATAAATTCCAGAGTCTGTATGTTTGGGCTTAAAATTTTTATGCTTTTGGGGTTGGGTTGCTCCGTTTTCGCAGGCGAAATGAAACCACCGTACGAGGGTTTGGATTTTGACGGCAATCGCACTTTCGTCGACACGGATGTCGACACTAAGGATTTGAATATCGCGGGATACGCCTCGCGGGATCTGCCCGGCGAAAATCATGGGTGCGTAGACCGGGTCTATACTCAAGAGGGTATCGAACCACTGGATAGCGGAATATCGCCGGAAGAGGTGGAGGAGCGGCCGTACCGGGCCTACGTTAAGGAGGCGGTCGAAACGCTGATGGAGTACGGCACCGATCGCTACGGGGAAGTTCAATCGAAAATGCTCGCGAATTTGGTGGATGTGCGAACCCGCACGAGCCCCGAGTATCCCCCGCGGGGCGGAGCGGCTCCAAGAGCTGCCCCACCAACGTTTCCGTCACCTTACAATAATTTTTGGGGTGTTGCCGATCTTGCCTGGGGCGATCGCCATGCTTGGCAGTGGCAGGAGGTGGTCGACGATTTGCCAGCTTCAAATGCGAACGCGGAGGCAACCACTGAGATGTTCTTCGAACCCGTTACGGCACGTGCTCTGCTTCTTGAAGTACAGTTGCAGGAGAATTCCGGTGGAGGCATTTACTTATGGAATGTTAACGGGCGGACGATGGGAAACGTGAGGCGACGGGCTGCGACGTACCTGATTGAGAACAAGGTGTCGATGCCGAATGCGGTTTACACCGACATGTTTACTCCCGGGTCTTACAACCTGGAATACATCAACGACGGCCGCGTGCCGGAGGACGGGGACGCGCCGCCGGCGTTCCGTTGGCTGGAACTGCCTCGTAACACCGCGATCGAGATCGGCTGGAGCGATTATGGAGGCCGTGGCAGCTCTGTTCCGCTGGACCATTGGGTCCCTCGCAGGGGAACGAGCGAGTGGGTGATGATCGAGTTCAACGAGCCGGTCTATATCACCAGCGTCGAGATCTACTGGGTGGACGATGGAGACGACTACCGCGTGCCGGCATCCTGGAATGTATCTTGGGCGGATACGATGGACCGCCAAAGTGTGGAGTATCCACAAGCGCCCTACGTTCCTTGGCGTGGTGCCTGGCGTGATTCGTTTTGGCAGCCTCGCGGCTCGAACTTCGCTTACGACCAGGAGCTTTTTCGAGCCATGCAGCGGTTAAGCGAGATGACCAACGATTCACAATACCGGGATTTTGCCCAAGCGTCGATCGCCGCTTCGATGGAGCACAAAAACGAGGAGAAGGGACTGTTTTGGTGGGGGCGAACGCAGTACTACGACATCTTCGCTGATGAAAAGGTTGCCCCGCACAGAGCGCCGGATCGCTCCCATGGACTTCTCGGCCTTCCTGCCTGGAAATTGCTTTGGGATACTGATTCCAATGCTACGCGCCGCCAGATCGAAGCCATGTGGGAGTGGCACGTGGTCGACAAAGACATGGGGCGTCATAACCGATACGACACCGGCACATCGGGCCGGGCCTTTGCCGAGTTTGGTGCCACATTGATCAGTTCCTTTGCTTTTCTGTATAGTCAGACCGAGAACCCGGAACACCTGGAGTGGGCTCGTACCGTGGCTGACTTCCACTGGAACTATCGGGATGAGCAGACGAACCTGACACCCGATGCGCCCGAGTCGTTTGATAGGCCCGCCCATCACGCCATGGGGGGGCGTCGTGCTCTTGGTACCCTGCCATATCACTTGCTGGTCAGCTGGCAAATGACTGGAGAAGAGGCGTTTCGCGATCAGGCAGTGGCGTACTTGAAGGCGTATGCCAAGCACGCTTATCTCCCCGAGAGTGGCAAATTCACCGCTGCTGTCGATATTAAAACCGGCAACCCGATTCATTTGCTGGATGGCAGTAAAACGACGTACACCATACCGCTGTGGGAGTTTTACAACCTCTACGCTGATGGAACACACGTGGCATTAACTTATGCTATGGCATATGGTTTAACGGAGGAACCGGAGCTGCTGGATGCGGCGGAAAAGTTCGCCGAATGGATCCGTGAGGCGCCCCCGGAAACCTATAAACAAGACACGCCCCAAAATCCCGGTGTCTACGGGGGTGGAGAATCATTCGACTTTTCCGAGTTGTATGCTGAAGCGTATTCCCACTACGGGACCTTCGCCGAACATTATGGAAGCACGATTAAGTTTTTTCTGACCATGTATGAAAACACCGGCGAAGTAGAATACCTCGCCGATTCACGTCGTTTTGCCCGGGATGCGGTTTCAAAGCTTTATTACGAGGGCTTGTTCCGCGGGCACCCCGCCCGTCCCTATTACTACAACATCGATGGTGTAGGCAAATTGCTTGAGGCCCTATTGGCGCTTGATCGTGTGTTACAGGATGAACAATAGTAAGAAGGTAACTCGCCGTCGATAGTCCACTTATAAATCTTTCCGGCGACTTGACCATCTAATAGTTCATAATCTGGTCTGCAAATCCGCTATCGACACAAAGTACAATGGGCACGATTTGATCATATCTTTTTCGAATGGTGATCCTGTAGTTTTTTACATATTGCTTTCTAAAAACTTAATTATCAATAAAAAACGCGAATCATCCTCTTGTTTTTTTCGAAAAATCAGCTAATTAGGGTGAAATATATTTCCCTTCTCTAAGGAATTCCAAGGAGGTACGGTATTTCACAATTCAAACAGCAAATCAGATAAAATGCAAAATATCTGCCTTTTGTTATTATTATTAATGGGGTTACTCATTCTTTCGATGAATAACCGTAAGGGAGGATCTTTGAGGATGAGCATAATGGCTAGCGACAGTTGCACTAATCCCGAAATTGTCATCAGGATTTTTTTCTATTGAATGCCATTATAAAAAAACAGATGTAAGTAG
Organism: Balneolales bacterium; assembly: GCA_007133995.1. Classification (GTDB taxonomy): domain Bacteria; phylum Bacteroidota; class Rhodothermia; order Balneolales; family Natronogracilivirgulaceae; genus SKNL01. The sequence goes on along the minus strand of SLLP01000031.1, from coordinate 1,220 downwards.
TTATAATACAATTTTTTAGACGTGCATTAATTGTTCCAGTTACCGAATAAGGTTTTCTTACATGCCAATGGAAATCAAAATCACCTTCACCGACAAAGAAAATACCCCTTGGGCAGGTATTCTTCTGATCAAAAAGAAGCTGGATCGTATGGATTTCGACGGGTTTTTGAACCAGCTGCCCCTGTCTGTTCAGGGATCTAACCGGGGCTATGGTTAAACACAAGCAAATTCACCATGCCTCTTCGAATTTGAGAAATTGAATTCCTAATGACCATTTTGGGATTATAAAATCCTCTTGAGCCACTTCAGCTTGTTTTCTCCGTGCGGTGGATAGCGCACTTCCGGATCCGGCCAGAGCGCATTGCTCATCACCGACTGGCGCCTGCTGAAGGTATCGAAACTGTATTTCCCGTGATAGGCACCCATGCCGCTGGTTCCGACACCACCGAACGGCAGTTTCGGATTGATCAGGTGTGCGATGGTGTCATTGATGCAGCCCCCGCCGAACGGGACTTCCTGAATGATTGTCTTCTGGAACGCTTCGTCTCGGGTGAACATGTAGAGCGCCAGCGGCGGATCCTGTCCCGTCAGGCGCCCTATGATCTCGGTTTCATCCGACCAGGAGACCAACGGCAACAGCGGACCAAAAATCTCATCTTCCATGATCTCATCGTCCCAGTCGGCCGCGATCAGGGTGGGCTCTATGAATCTGGTTTCGGGATCGGTACGGCCACCGAGCAGGATATCACACTCTTCCAGCAGGGATGACAACCGCTCGAAGTGGTCTTCATTGACGATTTTGGTGTAGTTTTCACCGGGCCGGTATCCATCCGGGTAAAAATCCTTGAGCACTTTTCGGGATTCACTAATGAAGGCATCGCGTTGCGATTCATGCACCGCCACGAAATCCGGCGCCACACAGATCTGCCCTGCGTTCATGGTCTTGCCCCACCAGATGCGCCGTACGCTCACACCCATCTGGGCGTCGCTGTGGACAATGGCCGGACTCTTGCCGCCCAATTCCAGCGTCACCGGTGTCAGGTGCCGGGCGGCGGCTTTCATCACAATGCGTCCCACCCGCGGGCTTCCGGTGAAGAAAATCTTGTCGAACGGCTGGCGCAGCAGCTCGGTGGTCACTTCGGCATCCCCCTCCACCACGGCCAGCTCCTCGGGTTCAAAGCGGGATGCGATCAGCGAACGGATTTCGGCGGATGTGGCCG
>SLLP01000241.1 GCA_007133995.1 Balneolales bacterium | reverse complement strand
TGGAATACCGAATTACATACATTCCCGTTCTGATTCGCCTCGCTTCAAGTCCAAATTCGCCAAGCAACTCATTCAGGATGACACGCAGCTCCTGCTCTCTGAAAACCGATGTCACCATGATGCCATTTGTGATGTGCGGTTCATAAATAAACTCTGCACCGGTGCGCCCCGATATGATAAAAAGCGCACGATCAAGCGGTTGGTTTCTAAATTCAAAGCTGTACGGTCCGCTTTCCGGAATCCGGGATTTCAGACCTTTGTCATGTCCGTTGACTTCTGCTAACACTGTGCCCGCAAAAAAATCAAGCGACAATATTGTAACCACTGTAATGAGCTTTATGTTCCATGATCGCTGCATACTGCAATTTAGCACTAATCATTCAGATTGCAACTGTTGTGGTCCATAGAAGGGGAAAATATGACATGCTCTCTGCCAGAATCAGCTGTTTCTGTTCGTTTACAGTATCGATTGCACCATGATCAGCATTAACTGCACTATGCGACCGGTGGGTCGTTAATAAATAAATATATGGCCGTTTTCCTGGCTGTAGCGGCAATCGGTCACGAAACAGATAGACTCAACAATATTTTCAAGATCACCTGGACGCGGCAGAAATACTGTCAGAGTGCGACGGCTTAATGACTCGTTTTCTATGGTGATATTGGTATCGTAGCGGCGTTCCAGCTCAGAAGCGACCTCACTCATGGGTATAGCCGAAAAATAAAAACCGTAATCCCGCCATGCCAGTGCCTGATCTGTATCGACCGGTTCCGGATCGTGCGGAGAACTGTTGTGTATATCCACCTGGCTGCTATGTCCGGGAGGCAGTACGATATGGTGTTCCGGCTGCTTCAGTGAAGCCAGACTCACCTCGCCGTCGATAAGAGTGAGGGTTGTGCGCTTGTCCGGATCATCGGACCATGAACGTACATTGAATCGTGTTCCCAACACTTCGATGCGTGCCGATGTCGTCTGAACGACAAACGGATTTCCGGTAGAAGGCACTTCGAAATAGGCCTCACCATGTAATTGCAAATTATTATGTCCATTGCCGAAGCTTCTGTTCCAGGTAATGGTAGATCCGCTGTTCAATTCAACGCGGACCCCGTCACTCCACTCATAACTAACATATTCGCCACGGGGCGCCTGAACGCTGACCGGAACAAACAGGTACCAAAGTATGAAACCACCCAGCAGCAGTGCGGCCAAGGAGAAAATGAAGGCATATGTGCGGAGAACATGTTCTCGTTTCCTAGACGGCTGAATTTTCAGGGTTGACCGGTTCACTGTCTTTTTACCAATAGAAGCCGTCTTCAAACCTGCAGCCACACCTGATCCCTCTGCTTTGCCAACCTCCTCCACTTTAACGGCTTCTTCCGTTTTGCCAACGTTATCTGCTCTGCCAACTTCATTCGCTGAACGGGATTTTTTGTTCTGCACGTAGCTGCGAAGCCGATACCATTCTGCATCCAGATCGACATGATCTGCCGGAGCAGTCAATGATTCACGCCGCCGGGCCAAATTCCACAGGCGATTAACCTCTTCCTGTTCCTCGCCGGAAAATTGATTCAGAATATCGGGATCCATTCTTGCTCTTTTCATATCAGAATTCACGTTCGGCTTTCCACTTTTTCAACTGTTTGCGCAGCGTATTTAGTGCACTTACAATATGATTGTTTACGGTACGTGGAGCACAATCCATAACATCAGCAATTTCGTTATGATCAAGTCCTTCAAATCGGCTCAATTCAAAAGCCTCGCGCTGACGGGATGGCAATGCCTCGATCCAGTCGGTAAGCTGCCGCTCAAGTTGTTCGTCCTGTTCCTTGTCGGAAGCAACGTCCTTCATATTCACACTCGGCTGATCAGATAAAGCCAAGTCATCAAGTCGAACAGACCGCTGTGATCTGATGTAGTTGATGCAACGGTTTTTAATCATGCGATACAGCAGTGCTTTGAGAGATTTCTGATCATCCAGTCTGTCCCGAATGTCCCACAAATGCGCATAGACCTCCTGAAGTATGTCCCGAGCGACATCGGTATCTTTTACAAAATTCAGGGCGTATCGCATAAGCGGCTGGTAAGAATCCATGAAGAGATCATGAAACGCCTCTTCATCCGAGTCGCGGATTCTGCGTGCCCACTGCTGGTACTCCGATACTGCTGTCATGATTACCGGTTCATGTTCCAATATGTTATCACCGGTTACAATACGAATTTTTGCTATTAATAGTGACCGGGACAAACAGAGCGAGACAGCGGGCAGCATGCCACGACTCATAATAATACACGCAACGTGTCGCCTATGACCACCATAGTTGTAGCAGTACCAGGCGCAATATTACAACTGCCTGGTGTCAAGCCGATCATGGCTAAACCTTAATCTTAGCTGCAGGGTCGGTCAAGTCATGAATTATCAACAATCACAAGTGGAATTGTCGCGTTTTTTGTATGTTTGAGACTTTGTAAAACAGAAATCAATGAAACGGATGAGCGAAACCAGAATCATTCTTGCTTCGGCAAGCCCAAGAAGACGTCTTCTCCTCCAGCAGATTGGCCTTTCCTATACTGTGGTTCCGGCCGACATCGAAGAGGAAATCGCACCAAATTCGGATCCAGCTGATGCGGTTCAGGTGCTGTCTCTTCAAAAAGCACTGAGTGTATCCGAGCGATCGGAAGTCGCTGACATCAATGACGACATTCTTATCATTGGTGCGGATACTATCGTGGTTCTGAACAACGATATTCTGGGTAAACCCTTGAGTTCGGACCAGGCCGTTGACATGCTTCGGTCCCTGAGCGGACAAACACATCAGGTGTACACCGGAGTTGCATTTGTATTCCGAGGCGGTGATTCCCGGCAATGGCATTCCGATCCAGCCGTATCCGCAGTCACAGGTATATTTCAGCATCATGCATTCCACGAGCGCACTGACGTCACTTTCGGTAAACTCAGCCAGGCCGAGATAACCGCTTATGTCGAAAGCGGGAGTCCCCTGGATAAAGCCGGAGCATACGGTATTCAGGATGACCTGGGAGCACTTTTTGTCGAGCGTATCAACGGTGATTACTACAATGTGGTTGGATTCCCCCTTTTCCGTTTCTATCGCGAGGTCAATAAGGTACTACCCGGCGTCGTTACTCCCTTTGAACATGCATCCCGAATACTTTGACCTTTGACCTTTGTGAAACAATAGTCTTGGTGTTGCAAAAGATGACAAAAAATAATATCACCCAAATGAACCACTTCAGCACATTTATTCTGCTTTTGCTCTGTGTATGCACCACGATGGCAATCTTCTCTGCACCAGTGAAAGCACAAACCGGTACGGGTGAATATTCACTGGGAAATGAACTGTTGCGGGAAGGCAAATTTGAAGAGGCTTACGAAATATTTGAGCGAATGAGGATCGAAAACCCGCGCTCGTTTGCCGTATATGATCGTGCAGTAACCGCTCTGGTCAACCTCAAGCGTTACGATGAGGCCATTAGCATCACAAAAGAGCGACTGGATCGACAGGGCTCCGACATCAATACACGGGTTAAACTCGGCGAAATCTATGATATCACCGGTGAAAGAGACCAGGCACTTCAGACCTGGCATGAAATACTCAAGCAGCATCCTGAAAATGCGCATGCCTATCGCAGGGTGGCAGAAACCATGAATCAGCGCCGGCTGTTCCGGGAGGCCATCGATATCTACGAAATGGCCCGAAGTGAATTGGGAGATCCGAATCTTTTCACATTTGAGATAGCCAACAACTATCTGGCTGTGGCCGATTTTGAACCGGCCATGGAAGAGTACCTGGGTATCATATCCCGTGACAATCGCCGTACGAGTCTGATCCAGCGACAGCTTCTCAACTACGATGAACAGCGACTATATGACACAGCCATTTTGCTGACGGAAGAAAGACTCGACACACACCGGCCCGGCAGCGACACTGATGTTGCATATCGTGATTTTCTCATCTGGCTGAATATGGAGCGCGGCCTCTACCGCAGGGCACTTGCCGCCGCCCGCACACTGGAACGCTATACTAACAACGAGCATCATGCCGTATTCCGGATAGGACGTGATCTTCGTAGCCGAAATGAATTTGAACTTGCTGAGCAGGCTTTTACTTATTATCTGGAGCTGGAAACCCATCCACTGCAGGCTCGCAGTTATGAGGAGTTGTCACGCTGCTATCAGGATTGGGCCGGCTATCTGGTGGACCGCAACCTCGATTTTGACGGAGCTGCCGATTCACTCTATTACAAAGCATTTCATACCATTGAGCAACTGACCAATCGTTATCCGCGATACGACAGACTGATGCAGACGCTCGTAATTCAGTCCGAACTTGCTCTTGATCATCTCAAAGATCCGGACCGGGCGGAAATTTATAAAAAGAAAATGGAACAAATCGCCCTCGATGAATCCCAGCAGGCTCTGGTTCAATATGTTGATGGCCGGATCCAACTGTTCAGAGGTGATTTTACCATGGCACGGGTTTCATTCAATCGAAGCAATCGCATCGCCGGCAGCAATGCAATAGCCGACAAGAGCCGATATTACCTTGGCCTCGGCGATTTTTATAACAGTGATTTTACGTACGCCCGACTTCAGCTCCGATCCCTTGAACGGCAAAATCACTCATGGTATGCAAACAATGCTCTTCAGCTTAGATACATGATCCAGCAGGGTCAGGATGAAGAAAGTGATAACGCTGGAATCAAACGTTATGCACAGGCACGTTACTTCTACGACACAGGACGCTATGCCGAGGCGACTGACTTGCTGACTCCGGTGCTTGACGAACCTGTCGCTACTCCGCTTCATAATGAATCCATCCTTTTGCTTACGCGCACTTTACGCAGAATTCATCCGGGACTGGCGTTTCAGGTTGTTGACCGACACACCAGCCGTCCATCCGTACAACAGGCTGCCGGTGAGCGTCTGTTATGGGAGCGTGCACGTCTGGCTGAGGTTGTCTTCATCATGCAGCAGCGCGATACGGAGAAAAACAGATCCGCCGACGGTCTGGTTCCGGCCGGGCTGTTGGATCATCCCCTGGCCGATGTTGAGAGTCTTATTGGAAATGAAGTTCCCGGTCAGGTACTGCCAAGTGCTGATGGAGTCACCAGATATTACGAAGAATTGCTTCTAAATTATCCTGATGGATATTATTCTGATATCGCCAGGAACAGGATCCGCGAACTGGAACGACTGGGCCGTGAGATTTAACTCACACCATGCCCCTCTGCCAAACAGAAACCCGACTACTGAAATGAATAAACCCGATCACAAAAACGCATCCTACTCTCCCATTTTGTCAGCACTTTTTTTTCTGCCGGTAATGCTGCTTCTTATTACATCCGGAATACAGGCACAGTCCAGTTATGTCCTGATTCCCATGGATGACGGCCAGCGCAACCATCTCAAGGCATATGGTGTCATGTTTCAGCATCTTCTTGATGGAAATACCGGGAAGTGGCTGCTGAATTACCGCGGCGGCAGCTTTATGGCACCGCATACAGACGAAATGGTACATAACAGCAGAGTACGTGGTGTCTCAATAGAGCAGATAGCTGCAACCCGGGCCCGACAGATCATTGAGGAAGTGGAGCGGCCCAATGTAAATATGTCTGTTGTAGAACTCGAAAAGGCGCCGAGTATCGCGGTGTACACTCCCGACCATGCCCTGCCATGGGACGATGCCGTAACACTTGCACTCACGTACGCCGAAGTTCCGTATGAAACCATCTACAATAAGGAAGTACTGGAAGGCGCTCTGGAAGAGTTCGACTGGCTACACCTTCATCACGAGGATTTTACTGGTCAACACGGAAAATTCTGGGCTGCCTATCGTAATCAGCCCTGGTACATCCGTCAGGTTCGCGACCTGGAAGAGATGTCGGCGGAAATGGGTTTTGACAAGGTTTCAGAGATGAATAAAGCGGTGGTCTGGACCATTCGGGAATTTATAAACGAAGGCGGATTTCTATTTGCCATGTGCTCGGGGACCGATACGTATGACATTGCATTGTCAGCTATGGAAATCGATATTGTGCCGACCCAGTTTGATGGAGATCCTGCCGACCCTGATGCCAATGAAAAACTGGATTTCAGCAACACTCTGGCATTCGAAAACTTTGAAGTGACCCTTGATCCTGCCGAATATCGCCACGGTAATATTGATATCCTGAATGTTCAGCAAAGGATGGCCGAGGTGGACGAGGAGATGGACTACTTCACCCTCTTCAATTTTTCAGCCAAGTGGGATCCTGTGCCGGCCATGCTCACCCAGAACCATGTAAGCAGCATCAAGGGCTTTTACG
>SLLP01000021.1 GCA_007133995.1 Balneolales bacterium | reverse complement strand
TGATCCCACCGATTCCCATTATGTATTATTGCATCACCACGCTGTAACAGTGATCATTATCTATTGTATGTAGGAGGCTGCCCTTGCCAGTCAGCGGACAGTGCATCCGCAAGTATTGAACGCACCTGTCCCTGCCGGAAAGATGAGGCGTGCTTCTCTGCCTGATAAAAGACGTTTGTCTGATACAGGCAGCTGCCGGATAGAAGGTATCTCTCTGCTTAAGGTGCCTGTCTGTGAAAAGGCGTTTTTATTGAAATCAGTGGCTTAGGCCAATTTCTAACAATTAGTTATATGAGTTCCGGAGCGTTGATCCTGGTCCTGTCATCCCTTCTTATCATCGGAGGCGGCCTGGCTCTGTTTCTCTGGGCGTTTTTCAACGGCCAGTTTGACAACATACAGAAGGGAAGCATGCTTCCTTTTGACGATGAGGAGCCTGCGGGACGGCGAACCGACCAGATTTTCGGGGATAAGGAAGATCTGGATGAGAACAAACCTTACAAAGGAGAAGAGAAAACCCGTGGATCCCGGAAGTAAGCAACCCAACACGTTATCTGTCAGTGAACTGGACCGCAAGGCGCGGTTTGTCGTGATGTTCCTGATTCTGTCCGGCATGTTCTGGCTGTTGTTCGGAACGCTGCTGGCATTGGTGGCTTCATTAAAGATGCATCTGCCCGACTGGCTGGGCACGGCCGGATGGCTTACGTTCGGGCGCGTGCGGCCGCTGCACCTGAATACCATGGTCTATGGATGGGCGTCGCTTACCGGTGCCGGCGTGGCCTTGTGGATGCTGAGCCGGCTGCTCAAGGTGCCGATCATGCTGCGCGGCTACATCATTATCGCCGGCGTGATCTGGAATATCGGCCTGCTGCTCGGCAGCATCCAGATTCTTGCAGGTTTTTCACGTGGGATCGAATGGCTGGAGTTCCCGGTCTCTACGATGGTCGCGATCGTGCTCTGCGTGATCATAATGTCTGCATCGGTACTGTTGATGCTTATCACCCGGCGGGTGAAACAACTCTATGTTTCGGTATGGTATATTATCGCCGCGTTTCTCTGGTTCCCGCTGCTCGGGCTCGTCTCGTCGCTGCCGATTTTCGACACACCCACGGTGCAGGCCGGCATGAACTGGTGGTACGCGCATAACGCCCTGGGACTCTGGTTTACGCCTGTGGGCCTGGCTGCCGCGTACTACTTCATCCCCAAAGTGCTGGGCCGGCCGATCTACAGCTATGGCCTTTCGCTGCTCGGTTTCTGGGCACTGGCGCTGTTCTACAACTGGAACGGGTTCCACCATCTCATTGGCGGACCGGTACCCACCTGGTTCGTCACCATATCCATCTCCGCGAGTGTGATGATGGTAATCCCGGTGGTGGTCGTGGCGGTGAACCACCACATGACGGTAGTGGGCTCGTTCCGGGCCGTGATCAACTCGCCCACGCTGCGTTTCGTGGTCTTTGCCGCCATGAGCTATACCTTCGTCAGCCTTCAGGGCGCTGCACAGGCCCTGCGGTCGGCCAACGAAGTGATCCATTTCACCCATTTCGTGGTGGCCCATGCCCACATCGGCATGTACGCGTTCGTCACCATGATGCTGTTCGGAGCGTGCTACTACATCATTCCCCGTATCACCATGCGCGAATGGCATTCCAAGGGCCTCATAAAATGGCACTTCTGGCTTACGGCCCTCGGTATCATCATCTATACCGTCGCACTGCAGGGCATCGGGGTATTCCAGGGCTTTGCAATGATCGATCCGGACGTGCCCTTCACCGATACGGTGACCATGACCATACCTTACCTGGCTGCGCGTTCGGTTTCGGGAGTGCTGATGACGGCCGGACACCTGATCTTCGCCTGGCTGATGTTCCGCATGGTATATCGCCCCGGTGAACAGCCGGCATCCCCACTTATCTGGAATAAAATCAGAGAGGAGTTTGCGTCATGATGCGTAACACCATACTTCTTTTCGGCATTATCGCCACGTTTGCGATTGCCATGTTCGGCCTGACAATCCTTCCGAAAATGTTTATTGATGAGGGGGTCAAGGAGCCGACCTATTTCACCCCGTTCGAGGTCACCGAAGGCCATCGTATTTTTGTGCGGGAAGGATGCATTTACTGCCACTCCAAGCAGGTGCGAGCGGAGGGTTTCGGCGCAGATTTTGAACGGGGATGGGGTCGCGCCAGCGTGGCCACTGACTATCGCAACCTGTTGCCGCACAATCTGGGCACCATGCGCACCGGACCGGACCTGGCCAATATCGGCGCCCGCCAGCCGGGACGCGACTGGCACTATCTCAATCTCTATCAACCGCGGGCCATCAATGAGCACAGCATTATGCCGCCATTTCCCTGGCTTTTTGAGGTGGTGAGTGAGGATGCGCGTCCGGGCCGGGAAGGGCTGCGGCTGCCCGAAGCGTATCGCATCCCCGGAATGAAGGTGCTGCCGACCGACGAGGCACGCTACCTGGTGACTTACCTCATTTCCCTTGACCAGCAAATTGCAGGAGTGGACTGATGGCTGATGAACAACATTTCGGTAACCCCGGACAAGGCGGCGATAAGGATCGGAAACGCGATCGTGACAAGGACCAAAAGCATGATCGTGACAAGGACAAGGAACAGGATCGTGACCGGGACAACGTCCCCAAGAAAAACGCCGACCCGGACCGTCAGAAGAAAGGGAGCCGGAAGGATTCCGGCGAATTTACGGATATCGAGGATGAGCGCAGCATAGAGGAGCTCCATCGCGCCGCCCTGGAAAAGGAAGAGCAGATCCCGGAGGAAGGCAATGAGCGTGGCCCCTGGTGGATGTATGCGATCATCATTGCTACCCTGGCCTTCGGTTTTTTCTATATGGGTCGCTATCTCGGCGAGATTTCCGACCAGCCGCATGTGCTGTTTACGGATCCGGTACCACCGGACCTGGAAGAAGTCGAGCTGGATTTGATGGCCGAGGGGCGACGCGTTTACACCCGTGTATGCCAATCCTGTCACCAGCAGGACGGCGCCGGCGTGCCCGGTGCGTTCCCTCCATTGGGCGGGTCGGACTGGGTGGTCGGTGTTCCAGAGCGGCCGGTCAAGATTGTGCTGCAGGGATTTCAGGGTGAGATTGTGCGCGAAGGGGTAACCTACAATGCCGTGATGCCGGGTTTCGGCCGTTTGCTATCGGATGAGGAAGTGGCCTCGGTGGTCACATATATCCGGAATTCGTTCGGCAATGAGGCCCCGGAGGTCCAGCCCGAGGAAGTTGCCGAAATGCGGGAAGCCACGTCGGGAATAACCGATCAATGGACCGAGTCGGAGCTGGATGCTTTCATAGATCGCTGATTTGAAACAGGAAACACAGCATACCCCGGTTTGCGTGCACTGCGGGTTGCCTGTTTCGGCGCCCTCTTCGCACCCGCCATCACCCTCGGCGGCGCCCTCCCTGTCGCACTCACCACCCTCGTGGGCGCATACAAAGGATTCGCACGCGGCGCAATCTGCGTCCGCTCCGACCTCGTCCGGACCGCTGTTCTGCTGCTTCGGGTGCCGCATGGTCTGGGAAATGGAGCAGCACAAGCCGGCCGATGGCGGCGCGTCCGACCGCCTGTCCCCCCTGAACCTGCTCTACCTTCGATTCTCACTGGCCCTTATCGCCTCGATGTTCCTGATATTCATCAGTCTGACGCTGCATTTCGAGGCCGGTCAGGCCCCGGCATTCCTGAGGTATGTGAGCCTTGCCCTGGCGACCGGGGTCATGCTGCTGCTCGCCGGCCCCTTCCTGGACAATCTGAAACGCGAGATATCCGACCGGCGACTGAGCCTGGCCTCTCTTATCTTTACCGGATCGGGAGCGGCATGGCTTCTTTCGGCCTGGAATACGCTTACGGCGGAATTGCACGGCCTTTCCGCACCGGTTGGTCCCGGTGCCGGTCCGACCTATTTCGAGACCTCGGCTATGATCCTGACCTTCTATGTCGGCAGCCTGCTGCTGGACACGCATATCAAGCGCGGCATGGCGGCATATACCCGCTTGTGGGAGACGGAGGTATCCCCGGAAGTACTGAAAGTAGCCGGGGATGGCCGTGCCGAGGGTGAGGAAAAAGTGGCTGCCGATGGCAGGGATGCAACCGACGCGGACAAGGCCGATGCCCTCTCCTGTGCCGATACCGATGAGAATGCCTATGACAATGCCGTATCGTCGCAGGCTAAACGCGCGATCCGGATAGGTGTTGAGACCCTGGTGAAAGGAGACCGTTATCTGGCGGAAGCGGGGCAGCCGCTGCTTACCGACGCCGTGGTGAGCGAGGGTGCCGGTTTTGTCGATGAATCCCATCTCACCGGGGAACCGGACCCGGTCCGGAAACAAAAAGGCGATGCCATCACGTCGGGTAGCGTCAGCATAGACGGTGGCATGGTCCTGCAGGTCACCCAGCCCTACCGGGAGTCGTCGCTGCAGGAATACCTGCGCCGGGCGCGAGCCATGCGTTCGCGGCCGGGCTATTACGAACGATTCGCGGCCAGAGGCGCATCGATGTTACTGGCTCTGGTGATGACCGCGGCTTTTGCCGGGCTTGCCTACCACACGTGGGCGGCTGACCTGCCCCAGGGTCTCCATGTATTTCTGGCCGTGCTGCTCATCGGCTGTCCGTGTGCTTTCTCCATATCCACTCCGGCGGCGCTTTGGGTCGCCAACCAGCGCCTGCACCGGTCCGGCGTCATTGCCATGGGAGGCAGCCGAGCGCTGGAGAAGCTGTCGGAAACGAAAGTGGTCCTATTTGACAAAACCGGCACACTGACCGAAGGCGTTGCGGTCCGGTCGATCCGGAGTATGACCGATGATCCCGACTGGCCGGTCGAGCGTCTCATGCGTCTGGCAGGCGGACTCGAAATGGACCAGGAGCACCCCTTTGCCAAAGCCTTGCGGCGGTATCTGGACCAGAACGGACTCGATCCCATATGGCCGAACCAGGCCCGGATGCTGCCTGGATTGGGGATGGAAGGGTGCTACGGAGGCGTGGATACCTCCGCTGACCTGAAACAACAGGAAGCACGGCTGGATACGCCTGCGAATGGCGGCAAAAGTGGTGCGCGGGAAAACGCATCGCGGCCGGACGAATCACAGAAGGCCACGTCAAAGCCTGCGGCAGGACGTCAGATCCTGCTGGTCAATGGCAATCATCCCGAAGCGAAGGGCCGGTTGGGGGAGTCGGAACTGGGTCTGTTCATGGATGGCCGTTTGATGCTCCGGCTCTGCATCTACCAGCCGCCGCGGCGTCATCTCTGGAAGGTGATCCGGCGCCTGCAGGAAGAAAACGGGGTCAGGGTCGCGGTTGTCACTGGCGATCCTTCCGAGCCAGCGGTCGCTCTGGAAGCCGATATCCACCCGGATTTCGACTACCACAGTGGATGCACACCGGAACGCAAAGCCGAACTGGTGAATGAATACCGTCAGCACTACGGAAAGGTGATGTTTGTGGGCGACGGGACCAATGACTTGATGGCGATCAACAAGGCGGACCTCGGGGTTGGCGTTTACAACGGGACACTCAGCATTCGCAATCATGCCGATTTCGTGCTGTTCCACCCGAACCTGAGCGTAATCCCGGAAATGCTGGATTTCGCAGGAAAGATCACCGGCACGATCCGCATCAACTTCTTCTGGGCCATTGTATATAATTTTGTCGGGATCGGTGTTGCCCTTATGGGACTGCTTCACCCGTTTTTTGCTATCCTGGCGATGATGCTCAGCTCGATATTCGTCACCCTGCACTCCTCATCGCTGCAGCGGCGACAGCACTCGCTGGGCGAGCTGGAGAAGCAGGTTAATACGGTCACCACCGGGCCGCTGGTGCAGCCGGGTGTCAGTGAGGCCTGACCTTGTAACCTGAGTTCGATTAATAATTCTTGTTGAAAAAATGATGTAAATAGTTGTGGCTTATGAATTTAAAAGTCGGAAAAGTCAGGAAAATTGGCTATATTAAGTTGAACAATAACAAAAACATAACCAACTTTTCCATGAACCTTTCCGACGATAAAGCCACTGAAATATTCTGTGCCGTTGATGACTTTTACAAAGCCTTCAAACGAGTTCTCGACCCGGCCCTGTTGGGCAACGCACCGAAGAAACCATCCAAAATGTGCACCAGCGAGGTAATCACCATTATGATTTTGTTCCACCACAGTGGATTCCGGACCATGAAGGGTTTTTACATCAACTACGTTAAGGTACATATGATACCCCTTTTTCCCAATACGGTTTCTTATAATCGGTTTGTAGAGCTTATGCAGGCGGCCAATTTGCCTTTGGCTGTTTTTGTGAAAAACCACTGTATGGGTGAATCCACCGGGATTTCATTCATTG
>SLLP01000057.1 GCA_007133995.1 Balneolales bacterium | reverse complement strand
TCAGTTCCGGATCCCGGTTGCGCTGCATCAATTCGATTTGAAGCAGATTCAACACATCGGTGTAGGGATTGCGAAGCAGAATGGACCGTTGGATTACCTTGTTATTGGACAACAGTTCATCCTCACCGGAAATATCAAGCAATCGTCGACTGGTTTTTTTAAACTCTTCGACAATCGCGTGATGCAGCCCTTTATTGACCTGTCTGGAATAGCGCTCCGCAATTTCCAGATGTGCCCGGGCCAGCTCGCGGCGTGCATTGTCAATTACTGACCGAAAAAACCGTGATTCATGATAAAGCTCCCGCATCATTTCAAGATCATCAGGATGCTCATTCATATAGGAATCCAGAGCTGAACCGGTGCCAAACCATCCGGGCAGATTGTATCGCGTCTGGGTCCATGCAAACACCCAGGGTATGGCACGCAAGCTTTCAAAATCAACCTCCTTCCCGGATTTTCGTGAGACCGGTCGCGAGGCGATGGGCAGCGCACTGATAAATTCGATCGGAGTGATAGCAGTATACCAGCGCCATGTCCTGGTCTCCCTGGTGAAGGACTGATACACCTTCATGGAGTTGTCCGATATTTCTTCCATCATGGTAAAACACTTGCTCTCACTAACGAAATAATGATTTTTTCCCCGACCGGTATCACCCGCAGTTCGAATCATGGCATTGACCATCTGTTCGAGGTGCCGCCTTGCAATCGAAGGCAACGCATAACGGAACGAAATAACTTCACCCTGTTCGGTGAAACGAATCTTGCCGTTATGGCACAATTTCGGCAATCCGAGCACTGCCTGGTTGGAGCGCCCGCCACCACGTCCGACCGTACCTCCCCGGCCATGGAATAACCGGCAAGTGATACCGTGCTCATTGCAAACCAGCGCCAATGATTCCTGAGCTTTGTGCAGCGCCCAATTGGCCATCCAGTATCCGCCATCCTTGTTGCTGTCGGAATAACCGAGCATGATCTCTTGAAAATCGCTCCTTCCTGCCAGATGTTTACGATAAACATCGTTTCCGAACAGACGCTTCATAATCGTTCGGCTGTTTGCGAGGTCTTCCACCGTCTCGAACAGAGGAACCACATCAAGCTTGCTGATCACCTCGTTATTTTTGTAATACCAAAGTCCGGTTTCTCTGGCAATGAGAAGCACTTCAAGCATGTCGCTTACATCGTGGGTCATACTTACGATTACGCTTCCGATGGACTGTGGATTGCGGCCAACGGCCTTGCTGACTACATTGAATGTATCAAGCAGCTCAGCTGAGCCCTTGCTCAAACGTGCATGTCGCGGTACAAGCGGTCTGGAACTTTCGAGCTCTTCAATCAGTATTCTGCTCTTCTCTTCTTCCATCTTCTCATGATACCCGGAAGCGACCCCGGCACACTCCAGCATTTCCGACACACAGCTTCCAATGACGTCGCTGTGCTGTCGTATATCAAGAGATGCCAGATGATATCCAAATGCCTTCACCTGGTACCTGAGTTTCCTGATCAAACCACGACTTGCCAATTGGTGAAAGCCGTTTTGCTCCAGCGATTTGGTCAAGAGCGCAAGGTCCTTGAGAAAATCAGATACCGGATACGGTCCCGGCCCGATGCCGGACGGATCCAGCATGGATTCTTTTTGCCGCCGCAGCTTTTCGAGGATAAGGCGTATCTTCAGACGGTATGGTTCATGCCAGTGATCCACCAAACTGAGACCCATGTTGAGTTTATGATTATCTCTGTGGATGGAGTCGGCAAGCGGCCTGGGCACCCGTATATGACGGGAAGATGTGCACAGTTCATGCCTCAGCTTTTCCAAAATCTGCTCGTAATTAAGAAAGGCAGAGCGATAGTGCAACTGAAGCGTCTCGCGCGTCATACCTGATGTCACTTTCGGATTGCCGTCGCGGTCACCACCAATCCAACTGCGATATCTCAGCAGCGGTGGCAACTCCGGGCGCCGTCCGTAGTAAAGTTCGATGGCATCCTCCAGATCCGTCATGATTTTCGGAACGGTGTCCCAGATCGAGTGGGTCAGAAAGAAAAGTCCGTTTTTTACCTCATCCAGTACACTGAGGCTCGACGGACGCACATCATCACTTGAAATCAGGATACAGATCAGAGAAAACAGCTCAGACATCAGCTGATCTCTTTCCGACTGAATGAGTGACTCGCTATTCAACCTGAACACAAGCTCAGATATGCTTCGCTGGATGTGGAGGATGGTGCGCCGCCGGGCTTCGGTGGGATGCGCTGTGAGTGTAGGTTCGATTTCAAGCTCTACCAGTATATCGGTGAACTTGTCATAACTCATACCCTGAGACTTCAAAAAGTGAACGGCATGCATGACGGACTCATCACGCGGATTATCCTTGTCTGCCTGCAACTCCCGCTCCCGGTTGATGCGTGTGATCTCAATCTGCTCCGCTCTGTTAACGAGATGAAAAAAAGAGGTAAATGCCCGCAACAGCCAGTCCATCTGATTCGGGCTCAGGTTTTTCATGGCCTCCTGCACTTCATTGCGCAACGCCTCCCCATCGCTCCCTTCCTCGTACGCTTTCCTGCAGCGAAGCCGCATCGCCTCCACCAGTTCAAACATATCATCACCGGCGATCGAGCGCACTGCCTTGCCGAGCAATGTTCCCAACATGTTCACATTATCGCTAAGCGGACGGGAGCCCCCTTCCTTACCGGACTCCACCTGGAATCCTTTCATTTCTTGCATAACCATTGCATTAGCAGTTCATACGGCGCCAACCGGTATTTGTCTGTTCACAGCCCACAAATATAAGACTATCCGGAACATAGCGGAACCCGAAGATGTAATTATCCAGAAATAACTGATCTCCTTTTTCAAGTTTCCATTTTTCTTTTTGTAGCCGGTCAGATATATTGCGCATCACAATTGAATATGTGGACCGGCACCAATTTTCCCATGTTCATTTTGATGCTTGATAATTCATTTGCAAGCAAACATCGGGCATCATTCCCAGGCATCACCACTACCCGGTTAACCGAAAGAGGCAGCGACAGTGTTATGATCAGTGAACCCACCATAATTTCAAAGAATATTGGATGGATTGAAGTTATTTGTGGTGGTATGTTCAGCGGTAAAACGGAGGAACTGATCCGGCGGGCGCGCAGGGCACAATTTGCCAGTCAAAAAGTCGTCATTGTGAAACCCGAAATTGACAAGCGTTATGACGATGTCCATGTAGTATCCCACAATGCCACGGCACTGCCGGGAATCGTAGCCTCCACCGCTGACCAGATTGTGCTGATGACAGGCAATGCCGAGGTCATCTGCATTGATGAGGCCCAGTTTTTTGACAATCGTCTGGTGGAGGTGGCCAACACACTCGCAAACAGCGGGAAACGCGTGATCATCGCCGGCCTTGATATGGATTTCGAAGGAAAACCGTTCGAGCCGATGCCGGAAATACTTGCTATTTCGGAATATGTCACCAAGCTTCACGCGATATGTGCGGAAAGCGGCATGCCGGCCCATTACTCCCAACGCGTAGTGGATAGCGATCAGCGTATCCTGGTGGGTGAATCCGAGGCATACGAGCCAAGAGCCAGGCATTGCTTCCGACCCCCGGTTGACAGTCCCAAGCGGAAAGAAACCATAGCATTCAACTCGTCCGCACACAATCCCGCCAGGGATAATCCTGGATCCAAAGTCGCTGAGTGGGGAAAAACAGACTCCGCAACCCCGATGCAGGAAAAACCGGAGAGTAAGAAAGAGTAAGATATGGAAAGAAAAAATGCCTGAATTGAATCGATAAACGGCTAACATCAAATTAATTTTTGAAATTATGGATTTAATTGATCTCCTCAGAGGAATTGTCGGGATGGCTTTCCTGATCGGTCTGGCAACCCTGTTGAGCAGAGACCGGGGGAACATCAGCTGGCGCCTTGTCGGAACCGGTATAGGCATACAGCTTACGCTCGGTATCTTCATCCTCAAAGGTGAACAAATGGCTACCTTTTTTTCACCGCTGGGTTGGCCAAAGGAGCTCTTCCGGATTATCTCCTCCTTCTTTGTAGTGATCCTTGATTTCACCACCGAGGGAGCTCGGTTTATTTTTGGTGATCTGGCCCTCAGTCCGGGCATGGAAGGCAGCATGGGACATTTCTTTGCATTCCAGGTGCTCCCGACAATTGTCTTTTTTGCCTCCATTACCACGATTCTTTACCATTACGGCATTCTCCAGGCGATTGTGCGCGGCATGGCCACAGCCATGCGCAAGATGCTCGGCACATCCGGCGCAGAAACACTGAGCGTCACCGCCAATATTTTTATCGGTCAGACCGAGTCGCCTCTGCTTATCAAACCGTACATTGAAAAAATGACAAGGTCCGAGCTGCTCACTGTCATGACAGGAGGAATGGCCACCATCGCCGGCGGGATCATGGCGGCCTATATCCAGATGCTGGGCGACTCTTATGCCGTTGCCAATGAAGTGAGTCTGACCGTCGGGCGCCAACTCTTCGCCGAGCAGCTGCTTGGAGCCAGTATTATGGCTGCACCTGCCGCCATCGTGATAGCCAAAATCCTTTACCCGGAATCCGACACCCCTGCGACCATGGGCGATGTCGAGATCAAGGTAGAGAAAACCGATGCCAACGGTATCGATGCGGCATCATCCGGAGCAGCTGAGGGCCTGCGACTCGCTCTCAACGTAGGAGGCATGCTCCTTGCTTTCATTGCGCTTTTGGCCATGATCAATTCCATGTTCATATGGTTTGGTGACACGGTCGGTCTCGAGCGGCTATTCCCGGGCTTTCAACTCACCATGCAATCGCTTCTGGGGGTCATCTTTGCTCCCCTTATGTTCATCATCGGGGTTCCATGGGTGGATGCGGTCACGGCCGGATCCATGCTGGGCACCAAGATCGTTCTTACCGAATTTATCGCCTACTCCGACCTTTCCGAATTCATCCGCCTTGATACACTAGACCCGAAAACCATCGCCATGGCCACATTTGCCCTGTGCGGTTTTGCCAATTTCGCCTCTATTGCCATACAAATCGGCGGCATTGGCGGCCTGGCTCCCTCAAGGAAATCAGAACTGGCTGAGTTTGGTATACGCGCCGTTATCGCCGGCACCATGGCCAACCTGATGTCCGCAACCATAGCCGGAGTGCTATACTTATAAAACCCGCTGAATTATTTCATACTAACGGGCTGATGGATCCGTTTTTTTGCTCTGATGAGTCTTCAAAAGTCATTTAAAAATACTATCTTTGAAGATTGTGAATTTATTCCGTAAACATTGCAGTTTAACGCAAAACAGTCAGAGCAATTTATGAACCGTTCCGTTGGAATAAGCGTCATCCTGGCGCTTGTCATTATTTCCGGGTGCGCCCTTTTTAAATCTTCAAAAGCCCCCTCAAAAGAAGAAACGATTATTGGCAGCATCGCAGATGAACCCGTGACTTACGGCGAATTGAAAGCACAATTCAACAAATCCAGTGGTATTGGTGCCGAAGACGATCAGGGCCTTGCCGAATTTGCTGATCTCTATATGGACTACAGACTCAAGCTTGCAGTTGCGCGTGATGCCGGTTACATGCAGGATCCGGACATCCTCTCAGAACTCGAACAGTATGAGCGGCAATCAGCCTATCCCTATTGGCTGGAGAGACATGTCCGTGACCATTTACTGGATGAGCTGGTCGAACGGTCAAGTGAACTTGTTCACGCTCAGCATATTCTCATAGGCGTTTCCGAAAATGCCTCACCGGCTGATACAGCCGAAGCATACAACCGGCTCATGGAGGCTCGTGAGAGGTTTATCAACGGTGATGAAGATTTTATGACACTTTCCGATGAATACTCCTCCCGGCAGCGGGGACAAAGCATGGGTGGCGATCTTGGCTTTTTCAGAGCCGGATGGGCGGTCAAGCCCTTTGAGGATACGGCATATTCCCTCTCCCCCGGAGAAATTAGCAAGCCGGTTCGAACCCAGTTCGGCTATCACCTCATCCATGTCAAGGAT
Organism: Balneolales bacterium; assembly: GCA_007133995.1. Classification (GTDB taxonomy): domain Bacteria; phylum Bacteroidota; class Rhodothermia; order Balneolales; family Natronogracilivirgulaceae; genus SKNL01. The sequence continues at coordinate 467 of SLLP01000057.1, read as the reverse complement.
CGGATCGAGGCCGGACCAAACAGGCATTTTTCTCATGTGTTCTTCATGACCCGCAATACCGAAGATCCGGTGGACTCGATCTTTGCTCTGGCATGGGAAGCTCACGAGCAGCTGGAAAGGGGTACGCCCTGGTTTGATGTCGTAGAAAACTATTCCCAGGATGAGCAATCGAGGCTCTCGGGAGGCAATATCGGCTGGGTCAACTACGGGATGTACGAGCGGGAATTCACCCAAAAAATCATGGAAATGGATGAAGCGGGTTCTTACACAGAGCCTTTTGAAAGTGTTTATGGAATTCACATTATTAAGCTGGATTCCCTGCATAAACCAACAGAACAGGAAACTCGTCAGGAACTCAGCCAATCCCTGGATCAGCTGCCGAGACTGCGCGATAATGAACGCGCGGTTTTGGATAATGCTGCAAAAGTGGGTAATGCCCGTTTCCACAGAGAAAATCTTGTGCGTTT
>SLLP01000150.1 GCA_007133995.1 Balneolales bacterium | reverse complement strand
CGAGATCGGTGCCATATGTAATTCGCGGCTGAAGCGTCCCGCTTATCCGGATCGATACGTCATCATTTAACGATCTGATAAAACCCTCATCATCCTGCTCTGCAAAAACACCCGTCGGCACTGATATTAAAAAAGCAAACAAAACCGACACAGATAACATCCTGAACATAATTATTTTTATCACATTAATTTCGTATTAGCTATTTTTTGAAATCCTGATCTGTTTCTTTAAATAATGTACGCGTCAAGGTAGTGAATATGTTTAAAAAATCTATGAACAAGACGCCGTTTCGGAGATGATTTTTCAGAACAGGCGCGTCTGCTGCAATTCTTTTTTCTGAGCCTCTTCCATTTTGGGTCGGGCATGCTCTCCACTGTATATATCCAGCATCTCGGGTGCGAACTTCCGGTCGTAAGCCCTTTTTGCAAATCCTTCCAGTGCTTTTTGCCCGTTATTGGTAATTCCAAGCATCCCGTTATCGTATTCCTGGATGAATCCGAACTGGCGCAGATCATTCACAATAAGAAAAGAAAGCTGTGGTATAATGCCTGCGTGTGCCTCAATGTTACTTCTGTGGCTGTTATCCTCCGGCGGGTAGATCGTCATCCCGAGAATGGCAAATTCAACTTCCGTCATCGGATAACCCGATGAATCTTTTGTGAGCATTTGGTCCCATGAAGGCTGACTGTAATACAGTCCAAACCAGAATTTTGCTTCCTTTACCAGTTTCTTTGATCGGGCACATGCAAAATAATCACCTGATGCGGATCTTCTGGGTTCACCGCGTGACCGGTACATGCCTACAATCGATGCCAGGTCCAACACCTGCAGATTGGGCGGATAAACAAAAAAGTCCATCGACTTTTTTTGCATGATTCCCTCACTATCCAATTTTTTGCTTAATCAGATCAAGTACCGCACCCATATCCAGAGATTCGGCATCCCTGTTTTTGGGGATACTTATGTTCTTTTTCCCGTATTTGATGTAGGGTCCGTAGCGGCCGGTCATAATCTGAATCTTCTCCCCGTTTTCCGGATGTTCGCCCATGTCCTTGATTACCGAAGAGGTCTTTCCCTTTTGCTTCTGCTTTTTTTGCTTCAGAAGCTCAAGGGCCCTGTCCAGACCGACTTCAAGTATATCGTCATCTTTTCCTAGTGACTGAAACGTCCCGTCATGAACAACATAGGGTCCGAATCGTCCAATGCCCGCCTTGACTGGCTTGCCGGTTTCCGGGTGCTCTCCAAGCGTTCTTGGAAGCTCGAGTAGCTTCAACGCTGTTTCCAAGGTCACATCCGACTCTTTCATTCCCTTGGGCAGTGATACCCTTTTCGGCTTTTTGTTCTCTTCGGTAACTTCACCCAGTTGTACATACGGTCCAAACCTGCCGGTCAGCACGTAAACCTGCTCACCGGATTCAGGATCCTTTCCAAGTGATTCCGGCCCCTGCTCACTTCGCTCCACAAGTTTTTTGAGCTTATCCACCGTCACATCACTGGGAGACATGATTTCAGGAATAGATCCCATCACATCCTCCCCATTCTCCTTTTTCAACTGGACATAAGGGCCAAACCTGCCAAGAAATACGCGCATTCCGTTCAGGCCTTCAACCGGAAGTGAAATGTGCCGCGCATCCTGAGGATCAATTTTGGACTCCTGGTTTTCCACCATGTTTTTCAATCCCTTCTCACCTTCGTAGTAGGATTTTAAATATTCCAGACGATCTTCTTTTCCTGTTGCAATGTCATCAAGCTTCTGTTCCATTTGGGAAGTAAAGTGTTCATCCACCAGATCGGGAAAGTACTTTTCCAACAATTCGGTGACGGCAAATGCCGTAAATGTCGGCACCAGAGCATTGCCCTCCTTGCGGACATAATCACGCTCCATGATGGTTCCAATGATTGTGGCGTAGGTACTTGGCCGTCCGACCCCGTCTTTCTCCAGTTGCTTGACGAGACTCGCTTCGGTAAAGCGTGCCGGAGGCTTCGTTTCATGTTCGACCGGGATAACATCACTGCAACTCAACTCCTGCTCATTTTGCAATGATGGAAGCGGAGTGTCACGATCTTCCAGCTTGGCTTCCGGATCATCACTTCCTTCAACATAAGCGCGGAAGAAACCGGGAAACAGAACCTTTTTCCCAGTTGCTTTGAATTGAGATCGTGATGACTCGGTTTTTGCCTGGATTAGGACATTGGTAAATTCAATGCGGGCGTCCGCCATTTGAGTGGCCATGGTCCGTTTCCAGATCAGGTCATATAACCTGGCTTCACGCCCGGTCAGGCTGGTATCCGATGGCGTCCGGAAATAACTCCCTGCTGGACGAACCGCCTCATGTGCCTCCTGTGCTCCTTTCGATTTTTTGCCGTACGTACGAACTTTCTTGCTGAGATAGTCATCTCCGTACATGCGCTCCACTGCGTGCCTTGCTGCCTCAACAGCCTGATTTGAAAGATTGGTTGAATCGGTTCGCATGTATGTGATGTATCCTTCTTCATAAAGCTTTTGGGCGATACGCATGGTATCCCTGGCAGAGTATCCGAACTTCCTGTTCGCTTCCTGCTGCAGCGTGGATGTGATGAACGGTGGAGCAGGAGACCGTTTTTGCACCTTGGTGTCGATGCTTTCGACCGACCACTCAGCACCAATCAGCTCCTCTTTCAGTCCGGCTGCCTCATTACTGCCAAGTAAAACTACACTATCCGGTTTTTTGAGCTTGCCGGTGGATTCGTCAAAGTCCTTTCCGCTGGCAAGTCGCTTGTCGTCCAAATGTGTCATCTCAGCTTCAAAAGTCAAGGATGCCTTATCCTTTGAATCAGCGATTTTCTGTCCTGCCGGTTCCAACACCGCCTTCAAATCCCAGTAGCTCCCGCTCCGGAACCTCATCCGCTCCCGTTCGCGGTTGACAAGCAGCTGAACAGCAACAGACTGAACCCGGCCGGCAGACAGGCCAGGTCCGATTTTTTTCCAGAGCAACGGCGAGATGGTATAGCCGGCCAGACGATCGACGACCCTGCGGGCTTCCTGTGCATTCACCAGATTCATGTTGATATCACGAAACTCACGCAACGCCTTTTCGATCGCCTCCTTGGTGATTTCGTGAAAAACCATTCTCTTTACAGGAATTTTCGGCTTCAACTCATCTTTAATATGCCAGGAGATGCCTTCTCCTTCCCGGTCTTCATCCGTCGCCAGTATCAGCTCATCGGCTTCTTTTATAAGCTTTTTGAGCCGGCTGACGGTTTTTTTCTTCTGTGGTGAAATCACATATAGCGGCTCATACTCATTATCGATATCGATGCCAAGATTTGCCCACTTGTTTTTCTTTAGCTTCGCCGGAATCTCCTTTGCCGACGCCGGCAGATCCCGGATATGCCCGTTGCAGGAATCCACGGTCACGGATTTCGGCAGAAATTTCTTTATGGTTTTAGCCTTGGTTGGTGATTCAACAATGATAAGCGACTTCATTCAGTAACGTGTTAGCACTCCACTTCAGGAGCTGAGTTCTTTGATTTTTTCCAGCAATTCTTCCGCATGGTTGGCCGTATCGATCTTCTCAATAACGGCTTTTACAGTCCCATCCGTATCAATAAAATAGGCAGATCGTGACGGTCCGGAAAAAATTTTGCCATACATTTTTTTCTCAACCAGCGAATCCGTTGCCCTTGCGAAGTTATGGTCCGGATCAGAGGCAAGAATATAGCCAATTCCCAGTTTCTCAGCGTAATTTTTATGTGATTGACAGGTATCCTTGCTTATGGCCACCAGCTTATACCCTTTTTGTGTGATCTCACCCGCTTTTTCAGCAAGGCTTTTATTTTGACGGTCGCAGCCGCTGGTATTGTTCTTCATATAAACGGATACTATGACCGGCTGATCCAGCAGATCGGAAAATGTGACTTTTTTTCCTCCATTTTCGTCCGCAATTTCAAGTGTAAAAGAGGTGTCAATTTTTTCACCTTTTTTTATCATGGCTTATTCTCCCTGGCTAACGATTGTGTTTGGTGTCTTTGCTTTTCAGGATCAGGATAGTCCTTAATCCTTACAGGTGCAAACGCCAGAAATGTGCAACGGGTTCATCCGTCTTTTTTTTTCATCAGCCTGATTGACAGCATTATCCCTCTATATTATCCCTCTATCAATTATTTGAATACTTGGGCCGAATCAGCCTATCTTAACTGCACTATCCTGTCCTGACGATAATCCGGATTCCCGCTGTTCTTATTCAATTTTTTATTAATATCCCATCCGCCCTAACAAGCGCAACTCTCTTCAATATGTCAAAAAATCCAGAAATCATCATCGACAATGCCGACTTGGAGAAAGATGCCCTCCTCCGGCAAATTGAGAAAGCCTGTGATCTCATGGATCAGATCTACCGCGATGGATTCTATCCAAAAATGAAAGTCACAAGGGTATGGTCTGAACACAATCCGGTAATCGAGGGGGAGTTTGCAAAACCGGATGTCTACCGCTGGTATCTGAAGCGGGAGTTAACCAAACTGGTGCGTGCGGGAGCTGAAGTAGCTATTTCTCCATCCCGGGAGACGGTCTCACTCAACGATCCCAGGTTGCTGGATGCCATAGACGAAGACCACTGGGATTTCACCAAGAAAAAGCTCTTCCTTTTTCGGGCGGAGCGCATAGACCTTTCTCTGGACCGGCTTCAGCACTATACCGGAACATCCGCCCGTGAGTTTCAGCGCTATATCATGTTTACGAACTATGACATGCATGTGGAAGTATTCAAACAGCGCTTCCCTGACTGTGTCCAACCGGCTCACAATGTTCAGATGCCCGCCTATCACCACAAGCTGAAAGATAATCTGGGTCTCACACTGATTAACATCGGCGTAGGACCATCAAATGCCAAGACGATCACCGACCACATAGCGGTGCTTCGTCCGGATGCCATGATCATGGTCGGACACTGCGGCGGTCTGCGGAATCATCAGGAGATCGGCGATTTTGTGCTGGCTTCCGGATATATGCGTGCTGATGGGGTGCTGGATGCCGGCATGCCCAAAAACGTCCCAATCATCCCGAATAACATGCTGAACTATCACCTTCAGTCGGTGCTGGATGAAGAAAAAATGATCTACAGAACCGGCACAGTCTACACCATCGACAACCGGAACTGGGAGTTCATGAAAGGGCGTGTTGTTCGGGAAATACACATCAGTCGCAGTATAGCCATCGACATGGAGTCGGCTACGGTTGCAACAAACGGGTTTCGCTACCGAATTCCAAACGCTACACTGCTCTGCATCAGCGACAAACCGCTGCACGGCAAGCCAAAACTGGGTTTGGCAGCACAGTCCTTTTATCAGAATTCCAAGGATCGCCATCTGGATATAGTGATCAAGGCCATCAAGCTTTCGAAACAAAACTTTCCCGGCGGTCTGCCCAATGCCAACATTCGCGCCATGGACGAACCGCTTATGGGCGGGAGCCCCTGAAGCTTCCGAGGGCCTGTCACATGATATGCGAGCTTGCTTCTGTTTCTGACATATTGCCTTTGCGGGCACAGGAACTGCGGTCAGGAAAACCCGTTGAATCGGCCCGCTTCCCGGAAGATCACGACCCACTTACTTTTCATTTTGCTGCCTGGAATGAAAAAAGGATAATCGGCTGCCTTACGTTTATTGAACATTCCGGAAACACTACTCCCACGTGGCAGCTTCGCGGCATGGCAACAGACAAAATCTGGCAAAACAGGGGAGTAGGCCGGACCTTGCTGCTTTTTGCCGAAACTTATCTTCAAAATTACTGCCTCACACAATTCGGACGCCCGGAAGTTAGAATATGGTGCAATGCCCGCACAGGGGCAGTTCCTTTCTACAGAAGAATGGGGTATAGGGTTATATCGGATAAATTTTTGATTGCGGGTGTCGGTCCGCACTACAAAATGGAGAAAATAATATTGTAAGTATCTGCTTACATCCGGGTCTTGGTAATGAGCATGACAGAATATCTGATACAAACATCCGAACAGCACATTAAAAATAGCACAGTGAGACCAGGACCTTCAAAAATATATAATCTGGCCCAGGCGGAGAGGCCCAGGCGTATGGTCAGGGATCTGGCCGAGGACGAGCAGCCGCGAGAACGGCTTATACGATTCGGTACGGAAAGTCTGACCGACGCCGAGCTTCTCGCCATACTGATGCGCACCGGCAGTAGGAAAATGAATGTGATTGATACATGCCGCACCATGCTGCAACATTTTGGGGGATTGCACAAACTGGTGCGTAAAAACTGGCGGGAACTGCGGATTATTGAAGGTGTGGCTGATGTAAAAGCTATTACACTGGAAGCGGCGTTTGAACTGTCCAGAAGACTGCAGTCGGGCAGCAACGGCAAACCGCTTTTTTTCAAGACACCTGAAGACGTAGCATCTTATTTCGGACCACGAATGCGGGATCTTCAGACCGAACAGTTTCTGGTGGTCTTCATGAATGCCGCAAAGG
>SLLP01000264.1 GCA_007133995.1 Balneolales bacterium | reverse complement strand
TCCCTTTTGGCTGCTGTTCTTCTCCCGGAATCCGCACGCTCATGCCCGAGCGGAATTCCCGGAAGCACTCGCGGTCAGGCGGCAGGTACCCATTGCCCTTTCCGTACTTCTCGATGGAAATCACGCTGCCTGTTTCCATGGTGTCCCGAAGCTGATCATTATCCAGCCAGCCGGTCAGTTCCAGTTGGCTCATATCACAGAATCCGCAGGCGGAAAAGAGATGATAGTTTTCTTTTTCCCGGTGTTTCCGTTCCAGTACCAGACACCCCTCCAACTGCAATACCTCCGTTATCCTGCCGGATACCTGGCTGTAAAGGTTCTCGATATCCTCCCCTTTCAGAAAAAACTCCGCCATGTCGGCAATCGCCTGCAACTGACGAGTCAAAAAAGCAGCATCGGGCAACTCCGCGGAATCGTCCGTGGAATCAATGGATTTGTTTTGCGTCCGGCAGGTCATGCAATAATGGCATCAAGGCCCGATCGCATTATGCCGACAAAGCCTGTTTTGATAGCGATGATAAGATCACAAGTGTTCATCAAAAAGATCAACAGAACGTAATTAAACACCGAAAAAGGCACTTTGGATCACACAAAAAAAGACATCGTCCCGCATGTGGTGGTACGATGTCTTTATACCCTGTCAAATGCGTTTGCAAAAGTGGATAATTTACTGTGAAAGACGAAACGTAATGGGCAGGGAGTACCGAACACGTACCGCACGGCCTCTCTGACGACCAGGAGTGAATCGAACCTGCTTCACTGCCTCTATGGCAGCTTCGTCACACCCACCGCCAATGCCGCGCACGACAACCGGATCGATGACATTACCCTCCTCGTCAATAATGAACTGCACGACAACCCGTCCTTCGATTCCGGCTTTTCGTGCAATTTCAGGGTAGCGAAGGTGCTCATATATAGACTGCATTCCACCGACAAGTTCCGGCATATCCTCAACTATGGTAAACACTTCCGGCTCCTCTTCTTCATCATCATCAGGAGGTGGAGGCGGAGGAGGCATATCCATAGGCGCATCAAGGTCTATTTCCGTATCCAGATCAAAAAACTGATCCTCGATGATCTCGTCATCCGGCACCGGTTCGGGTGAGGGTGGTCTCGGTGGTGGCGGTGGAGTGACTTCTTGCTCGGTCTGGATGATCTCCTCCATCTCGATGATTTCCTGCTCTTCTTCAATAATCTCAAATTCACCGCCGGGCTGCAGATTGATCCGGAACAGGGTGATCAGCAAGACAAGGGTTACGATAAAACCTATCTGCAGATTAATCATGTAATACCGGTGCAGATCTACTTTTGGTTTTTTTCGCTCTAAAAGACTCATATCATGTACTCCCTGGCTTTCACAAGAAAAACCATGTTGTTTTCAATTCTGGTAAAATGTTTGTTGTGCGCATTTTTGTTGTGCGCATTACGGAAATCGTATAAAAAATACAAAATTTGAACTGAAGGTACTCCATATTTTTTGGAATCGCTTTCAGATTAATAAAAAACCTGATGTCACACCACTACATTCCATATTTAACTTCTTATAATAACAATTCTTACATGAAAAACGACTCAATATCAAATTTCGTCTCCGTATATAAAGGGAAAATGAACATATCCGGCCGATTTCAAATATTTATACTTTATACTCGTATTTTTACTCAAAGTTGCATTTATACCATCATATCAGGTCAACAATGGATAACCGTCAGGACCTCGTAGCTAAATACGCCAGGCAGGCCCCAAGATATACATCATATCCTCCGGCACCTCATTTCAAGGAGATGGAGGATGATGGTCCCGCCGTTTCACATTTAGAGAAACGCAATGCCGGGTCACGTCCTATATCCCTTTACATTCATATCCCGTTTTGCGCCTCACTCTGCTGGTACTGCGCTTGCACAAAAGTGATTACCCGCCGTGAAGGCGACAGTACGGAATACCTGCGGCGCCTGTTCCGTGAAATGGAAACCATCCGGCAAATGCTGAACCCGGGAAACCGGGTGGTCCAGGTACATTTCGGTGGCGGGACTCCCACCTTTCTAAGTCCGGAAGAGCTTCGCCAGACTGGTAAAAAGCTGCGTTCCCTTTTTGCTTTTGAGGATGAAATGGAGTTTGCCGTGGAAATTGATCCGAGGCGAATGACGCAAGACCATGTCACCGCCCTTGCGGAAATCGGTTGCAACCGGGCCTCCATCGGTATCCAGGATGTGCGGGAGGATGTGCAGAAAGCCATTAATCGCGTCCAGCCCATGGAAATAAATGAACGCGTGGCACACTGGCTGCGCAGCGCCGGCATCCGCAACATCAATATTGACCTTATTTACGGCCTTCCATTGCAAAGCCGGGGCAGCTTCGAGGCTACTCTCAACGAGGTCAAGGTGCTCGATCCCGACCGTTTCGCCATCTTCAATTATGCACACATTCCCTGGATGATCCCATCGCAGAAACTTGTTGACCGGAACCCCATGCCCGGTCCGCACGAAAAATTTGCGATGCTTGAAATGATGATCGAGAACCTGACCGCTTCCGGCTACAGCTATATTGGAATGGATCACTTTGCCAAAACCGGTGATGAGCTGTCTCTGGCCCAGCAAAACGGATCACTCCAACGCAACTTCCAGGGCTATAGCACGCGGGCCGACACCGATATCTACGGCTTCGGCATGTCCTCGATTTCACAAATTGGCGACGGTTATCTCCAGTCGGTAAAGGATCTTGACGAATACTATCGCCGCATCGACAGTGGCCGGCACCCCTGGTTCCGACATTATTACCTCACCCGGGATGACCGGATAAGACGCCATACCATCATGCGGCTTATGTGTGACCTTCAACTGGATTTCATCGCCATAGGCCGACGATGGAACATCAATGCCAAAACCTATTTCGGGGATTCGCTCGAGCCATTGAAAGAAATGGCTGACGACGGTCTGATCCGGTGGACAACCGACGGTTTTTTTGTCACCGACACCGGACGGCTGTTTCTGCGAAACATAGCAACTGCTTTCGATGTGTACTATACTGACCCTGAAAAACAGGGCAGATACTCAAAAACCGTCTGAACCCTGACATAACAGATTGTATTTAATCTGAAAATATCTGTTATTTCCGGCAACACTTTTTTTTAAAAACCACAACGATTTCCTATGGAGAACCCCCGAATTCTCGTACCGACCGACATGTCAGATCTCAGCCTGATGGCCTTTGAATCAGCCAACTACCTGGCGGATGTCCTTGATGGCAGCATTCTTCCTTTATATGTCTATCAGCCTGAAAGCGAAAGCGGCAGTTTCCCTTTACACCCGAAACCTGTACGTCAGGTTAAAGAACTGGAAAAGGAGCTGGAGGCAAAAGTGCTGCACTACGCCGATGAGGGCAACCTGGAGCCGGTTGTGGTCCGGAAGGGCAAACCCTGGAAGATAATAGTTGAAGAATCGCAGGACGCGGATATCGTGGTAATGTCCTCCCACGGACGATCAGGATTTTCACGGCTTTTTCTGGGATCCGTCACCGAGCGGGTAGTCCGCTTCAGCAATGCACCCGTGCTGCTGGTCGAGAAGGAGTCGAAGATCAAGCCACTCTCCGACATTCTGCTGACCACCGACTTCTCCGATAACTCACTGGAGTCATTTGATTATGCACGGGCACTGGTGAAAAAAACCTACGCCCATATCCACCTCGTACATTTGGTCAACCTCTCCCAGTTCTCAAAGATCAGCTCTTTTGAGGATCAGGTCGAAGCGCTTCAGGAGAGGCTGGACACGTGGGTGGATGAGCACCTGGAGGATATCCGGGACAAGGTAACCGCCGAGGCACTGCCGGTTAAATCGTCCATACACGAGGCCATTGTACGCCTGACTCAGCAGAAGAAATATAACCTTGTTATCATGTCCACTTTGGGGCACACCGGCCTGAATTACCTCAGGCTGGGCAGTACCGCTGCCAACGTGCTGCGACTTGTCAAAACAGCAGTACTGAGCATCAATCCGAAAATGGATGATCCCATAGGCAAGGAACACGGCGAATTATAGCCTGCCATCTGCATGTAATGTTCCGGCGTTTTCCGTCATCGATTCCAATCACCAAACCCGAACCATGGAATTCTCATCATCCGCTCAACAACCGGAAAAGCTGCGTGCTTTTACCAAGTATCTCATCCGGGACATGAAAGCCCTCGAACAGATGCTCGCCGATGAGCTGTTTGAGAAGGATACGAAGCGAATCGGCGCCGAGCAGGAACTGTTCATCATCGATCGTGCCAGCCGTCCTCATCCGATCAATACTAAAATCGTTGAGGACATTGACGATCCACGCTTCACTTATGAACTTGCCCGCTTCAACCTTGAGTTCAATCTTGACCCGCTCTCATTTGAAGGCAGATGTCTTCAGAAGCTTGAAGACCAGCTCAATAACGGCATCAGCAAGGTCCGTGAAGTGGCTGAAAAATACGAGGGTGACATCATCCTTGTGGGATCGCTCACCACCATCAAGAAATCGGATCTGGGCATGGAGAACATCACACCCAAGTCGCGCTACTACATGCTCAATGATGCTCTTACCCGGGTTCGGGGTGCCGAGCACGAACTCAGGATCAAGGGAGCCGACGAACTTCATGTAAAGCATGATTCGGTGATGATGGAGTCATGTAACACCAGCTTTCAGATCCACTTTCAGGTTTCCCAGGATGATTTCGCCCGTCTCCACAACATCGCCCAGCTGGTGACATCACCGGTTCTCGCCGTCGCCGCCAACTCCCCGTTCCTGTTCGGCAAGCAATTGCTCCACGAAACAAGGATCGCCGTCTTCCAGCAATCCATCGACAATCGCAGAGCCCAGGATTTCGTCCATGAACGCAAGCCGCGCGTCCAATTCGGCTCCAGGTGGATCAATGAGTCCGTGTTGGAGATCTTCCAGGAGGATATTACACGCTTTCGTGTGCTGTTTGCCATCGACGATATCGAAGATCCGTTTGAGGCGCTTGACAAGGGCCGAATTCCGAAGCTTGAGGCGTTGCAGCTATTCAACGGCACCATCTATCGGTGGAACCGGCCGTGTTACGGCATCACCGACGGCAAGCCCCACCTTCGAATTGAAAACAGAGTACTCCCGTCCGGACCATCTGTGATCGATGAGGTAGCCAATGCGGCATTCTGGCTTGGACTCATGGCCGGGGTTTCATCGCAGTATAGTGATGTTACAAAATTGATACCGTTCAAGGAAGTGGAAAGCAATTTTCTGAGCGCAGCCAGACGCGGACTCTACTCGCAGATCAAATGGCTGGATGGCAATACCCATCCCGTGCAGGACCTTATCATGAACGAGCTTGTCCCTCTTGCAAAAGAAGGATTGAAGCTGCACAACCTGGACCGGGATGATATCGACAAGTATTTGGACATTATTTATCAGCGTACAGAGAAGCGGCAAAACGGCGCCATCTGGCAGCTTGACTCATTCAATCAGCTTGATGACATCTGGAATAAAAATGAAAAGATGACGGCGCTGGCTGACTCCACCCTGAAACATCAGAAGTCAGGCAAACCGGTTCACCTTTGGTCTAAAGCAACCGTCCTGAGAAAAAATCGGTGGGAGAAAGCTTTTGCATCTGTGGGACAGTTTATGACCACAGATATCTACACGCTGAATGAGGATGACATCATTGATCTTGCCGCAAATGTAATGGAGTGGCAGAGCGTCAAACACATTCCGGTAGAAAACTCCGACCATCAATTGGTCGGCATGGTAACCTATCGCTCATTGATAAGCACGCTGAACAACATCATCGCGAAAAACCTGGACCATACCAATGTCTCGGTCAGTGACATCATGGACCGTGAGGTAATCACCGTCACGCCTGATACTACATCGGTCGATGCCATCGCCCTGATGCAAAACAACGATATTTCCAGCCTTCCGGTGGTCGAAAACGGTAAGCTGGTGGGGATCGTTACAGAATTCGACTTCACACGCATCGCCGGTGAACTGCTTAAGGATCGGCTCAAAAAACGGCAGATGTGAACCCCGGTTTTTTGAAGAGAGCATGGCCGGTCATCGAAACTCTTTCATGGTGAATTCAGAAAACGGATGAGCTCCGAGTGAAAGCGATCCGGAGCCTCGAAATGAGGGTTATGTCCGACATTATCCAGCAGTATCAGTTTGGAGTCCGCAATGGCTTCGGCGGTTTGACGTGCCAAGTCGGCAAAATCCGCGCCATCTTCCCTTCCTGATAGAATCAGGGTCTTGGACCGGATATGTGGAAATTCATACACCACAGGTTGCGAATAGACCATCTGTCGATTCAATGCCCTGACTTTGGCGAGCCGGGGGAATTCGGGACTCAGTGTCCAGCCGTAGTGAATACGGATATACTTCTCATATTCCGGTTTCCACTCCACATAATAGCGTTCCTGTCCCCGCCGAATATCCTCGTAACTCCGGTTCAGTTCGGACTGATACACTTCGTCCGTGCTGCTCCAG
>SLLP01000156.1 GCA_007133995.1 Balneolales bacterium | reverse complement strand
TTTTCGCTTTTGCTGCTTTTGCTTTGTCTTCTGCTGCTCCAGCGGCAGGACATGCAAACAATAACGTGACAAGCATCACAAGCCAGAAAAAACGTGTATTATTCATTGTTATCTTATGTTTAAATTTTTTGATTTCTGCTAAAAGATGCTCATAGACGTTTACCTGATATCTGCGGGAAGATGCTCGTAGGCGTTTGCCTGTAGAAAAAACTTTCCAGGGCTGCATCAGCCCGTTTTTACTTCCAGTTCATAGTTGTCGTATCCATCTGCCATAAGCCATCGCCTGTCTTCATGATTTCTGAATCTCATGTTTAATCGGGTGTATTCACCCTGATCCTCAATTTTAAGTAAGGCACTCTCACAGGGCCTCCGATCACCATATTTCTCACAAATCGAGCCCACTTTTATACGATCAAAACCGTAGCTATCGATATTTTTGTCAATTTTCCATCTGTGGGCATGGTCTACTATCCACAAGACGATATTGTAGTTGGCCATTTCATTTGACAACCAGTCATCAAACGAAGATACGGATCGATGGCTGGTGACCGGGCAATGATGTGTAAAAACAAGAGTCGGGATGTCAGGATCTTCGTTCAGAACGTCTCTGAACCATTGATCCTGGTTCTTTCCAAGCTCCGTTCTGTGGCTGTGATTTTCAAGCATCTCATCGGACAAGGCAATGATTCTGATCCCTGCTGTTTTCCGGGTGAAATAGGTTGCCGGCAAGACGGGTGCACCGGTATTTTTGTCGTAGTCATGGTTCCCAAGGATGTATGTCCACTCGTGCTTGAATTCGTTCATTTCACTTTCTAATTGTCCCAGAAAGGCTCTGTCATCTTCGAACAGATCACCGATAACAATTGCGTAATCGACATCAAGATTATTCACATCCCGAACCGAAGTCAGGATATTTTCTCTGTAGCCGGGATAGCCTACATGCGGATCCGCCAAAACCCACCATGTGATGGATTGCCGCGTGTCGGGATTTCCGGAGCGATACACGTTTGATGATGCCGCTGTAAGCATCGGGCTGAACGGTGCTGCCGCAGCAACAAGTGCCCCCGTTTTCAGGAATTTTCGACGTGTAATATTCATGGTTTTATAATCGGGAATAGTCTCACAGTTCGTCAGTTTCCGGATGGCTCAATTGTCGGTATCAGGAAATACAGAACAAGTCTCATAACGATAAATACCGTGTCGATACCCGCCATGAAATAATTACCCAGTAACATGGGTAAATGTATGCTCAAAATCATTCCTGCCGCGACAAAAACTACACCATGTTTGCCGAAATCACATTTCTGTTGTCCGTTCATCACTGACGAAGACATCATAGTAATTGATGACTATAGCCAGGATGAGTTTTATTACTGTTTGAGAAGCCAAACTTCTGCCATTCTGGATCTTTCACGCCAGGGAACATGTTGCTCATCCAGTCGGTCGAAGGTAATTTTCAGTCTGCTATCGGAATAAAGTTCCCTGGGAACGGGAAAGTCCTTGAATCCTGCCAGATCGGTATCGTAAGTTGACGGTTCCAGAAGTTCACCTTCTGCCCTGGGTTTCGAATCGCCGACGCCTACAACACGCAGGACATAATTCGAAGCAGGATCAAGGTGTTCGTAGAGCAGACCTTCCGGATTGGTCATTGTTTGCAGCCAGCCATAGCGATGACGCTTCCGGGCACCGTCAGGAGCCCAGTAACCCGGAGTGGGCTGGCGGTACTGCATGGGATGCCCGCTCGGACCTCCGGTATACAACACATTCGGCGAATTGCCAACATTGCCCAGGTCATCGTAAAAACTGCCCTCCCCCGGGTTCTGCCAGGTGGCGATTTCATGCAGCCGGCTTCTGACGGCTGTATCGTCATCCATTTCCTGCAATAATTCAAATTGATCTTCAATCCAATAGCGGCTGTTCAGGGGAGTATCGAGATATTCAAGTACGGCACCTCTTTGTCTGCTGTGAACCTGATGGTTTTCCAGATCCGTTTGCAGCCCGATAGATTGCCACAAATCCTCGGCTATCGTGACAATGCGTTCACGCAACTCAGGATGAATCCTGTTGGATTCGGCCCGCTGGAGAATATCCAGGGCGGTTTTCATGGCAAAGGCCGGATCGTCTAGATGTTCAAGTATGGCTGAAGCAGCCTGTTCTTCAAGTCCCTGCTCATAAATAAAACGATAACGGGCATAGGCGTCTATTGTGGCACGAAAAAGTTTCATCTGAAGCCGCCAGTTGGCATCGGTACCCTTCAGTTCATCCTGCATCTCCCCGGAAATGCGTTCCCATTCGCGCAAGGTTGACGAGATGCCCCCATTATCCCTGGCCGGGCCTTCAAAATTTTGCTCAAGGGCAAATATGGCGTCTGCCACATCTTCCGAGAGGTCCGGCCGGAAAAAGAAGCGTCCGTAATCAATGAGAATTTCACGCAGGTTTTCTTCGGGGTCCCATCCCAGGCGCGTCCATACCACCTTGTTTACGTTGTCGTGATTACCGTCGGAGTAGGTGAGGAATCCGTTGGTGAACGGTGCAAAACGGTTGTGAATAAACCTGGAGTGACGTGGCTGCGGGTTAATACCCTGTCGGGTAAGCGCAATCGAAAAAAGCGGATCCAGCTGATTGTGCGGATACTGACAGCGCACTATGTGGGTTATATCGGGATAATGCCGCACAGGATAATGGTCTGCCAGGCGTTTTCGCGTTTCGGGAAGGTCCGGACTGCCGGGACCATGAACCAGGCCCCCGAGCCATTCCCTTGGATCCTCTGATTCAAGCCATTCATAGGTTTCGTCAACCCACTCTTCTCGAAAACCCTGAAGGGAAAGCCAGATTTTTGCTTCGGGATGGTAGTGCTGCAGAAGCACGGACAGTTCCTTGATGAAGGGCAGCACCAGTTCGGGCGGGTTGCTTCCGGGGTCTCCACCGGGATAGAATACCGCATCAACACGGGGGCTGTCTCTGTAAGTCTTTTCGTTTATCCTCAGAGCTTCCTCCCGCACTGCTTCATTGGAAAGATCAAAATGACCGGGGATCCACATCCAGAATTCCAGGCCGTACTGTTTTGTGATTTCACTGATCTGCACATTCATGTCATGACGCGACATTACATGAAGTGGACTGGCCTCCCCACCGTAATTGGGAGTATTCTCGATGGCATTCGCGCCAAACAGCGCCAGTTCACGAATATATTGTTCGTATTGGTCCCGATCCCACGCAGAATACGGGTTGCCGCGGTGACGGTAACCCAATTGGTGGCCGCGCAGCGGATATTTTGGTGCTGTCTCTGTTTCAATGGTGCCCGGTACATCAAAACGTTCTTTGTTCCACATACTCTTGCGAAGAAGATGTCCCGCGCCAAATAAGGACGCACGGCTATCGGCAGACTCAATAAGCAGTCTCGGTCCCCTATGCTTATCCAGAGTTATCCGATATCCCTCCGGCTCCAACTCGCCGGCTTTGGCTAATCTGAAAACGACATGGGCACCTGAACGGGGAGCACTGTTCACTTTTCCCCAAACAAGTCCGGTGCGTTTTTCCACTTCCTCGGCAAGCACGCGCGCAGTATTCTCAAGTACCGGTTCCGTGCCATCGGAATCAATATAAATGACGGCATTAGAGAAATCGACATAAGGTTTTGTATTTGCCGTACTAACGAAAATGCTGGTCAAGGCTGCCAGTGCCAGGAAAAGCACAAGCGATGATAGTTTTTCTCGATGGACTATTTGTTTAATGATCTGCATAAACTCTCGGCTAAAGGTTTTCTGATAGCTCTTTTTTATGTTAATAATGAGGATGGAGAAATACATCCCTTTTTTAAAATAATATTTGCATATGGGGCCGGTTCACTGGTAGCAATAACTGCAAAGGCTTTTTTGGCGCGCTCATAAAATGCAAATCTCTCAATCCATTCGAACTGCTGAAACACCTCTCCACTGCTTTTAATAATGGTATGGTATTCATCCCAAATCGGTGTTTTGACCGGATCACCAGATACAACATCCATGAGAGAAACCGGGCTATCAACATAGGAATCCAGTGGAAAAACTTCCAGAATCGCTTTTAATAATGCCGGAACGCCATGTCCGTCGGCACGTACCAATCTTTGAGCCAGCGAAGCCGATGGGAAATTACCATCTGCAATGACGATATCATCTCCATGTCCCATTTCCATAAGAACTTTTATTAGTTCGGGGCCGAGGATACCCGGTATCTTTTTTAGCATATCAATGACCTCCTTTAATCAGGCATTTGATTTTTTGTGATTTTCTTTTAACCCTTTCGAAAATTGGAATATATCGTTTTTTAACATGGTGCAATTTTCGTGGTCAGGGCACTTCTTGTCATCAACCTAAATAACAGTTTTTACCGGTCTCCCTGGCAGTGAATATTTTCCGGCGAAAACGGCATAGGCTGCAATAACCACAAAACAAACCAGTGGAACAACATAGGATATGCTGACGTTGAATACGTCAACAAGGTACCCTTGCAATGGGGTGAGAAGGGCTCCTCCGAGGATGGCCATGATCAAACCCGAACCTCCGACTTTGGTGTCTTCACCGAGCCCCCGGCTTCCAAGTCCGAATATAGTCGGAAACATCAGGGACATGCATGCCGATATTCCGACCAGGGCAATGGATCCGACCAGACCGCCAACAGTGATGACGACCAGGGTACAAACCCCTCCGGCGACCGCCATAAATGCAAGCAGGGTATCCGGCGGGATGCGTGACATGACTGCCGTGGAGATAAACCGGAACAAACCGAATAAAATGAGCGCCGGTAAATGGAAATACCTTAACGTTTCACTGCCGGTAAGACCCAGTTGATCCGGAACATAGAAAACAGTAAATGTCCACACTGAAATTTGGGCGCCCACGTAAAAAAACTGAGCGACAACGGCAAAAACATAGTTCGGATTGCGTACAAGCCGTTTGAACGTCGCGAAAAAGTGAACATTCCTGTCTGTTTCTTTGACATATGGCATTTTGGTCAAGGCAATCAAAATCCATACCACAACCAGAATGGCGCCAATAATCAGATAGGGAGTGATGACAATTCCAAGCTGCTGACTCATCAGAAGCCCTGATTGCTGTTCCGTCATATCCGGTGCTGCTGTTTCCAGGTTTTCCAGTTTGGCAAGGATGAGTATCTGAGCCAGCAACGTACCGATTACCGAACCGACAGGATTGAATGACTGAGCAAGGTTAAGGCGCTGGGTTGCCGTGTCCTGAGGTCCGATAGAGAGCACATAGGGGTTTGCGTTTGTTTCAAGAATGGACAGACCGGCGGCCAGGATATAAAATGCAATCAGAAATGGGATGAATTGCTGCATCATGGCGGCAGGAAAAAACAGGAAACAGCCAAGGGTATATATACCCAGTCCGGTGAGGACACCTGCTTTGTAACCGTATTTTCGGGCGATTATCGAACCGGGTATGGCAAGGGCAAAATATGCGCCATAAAAAGCAAACTGTATCAGCGATGATTGAAAAGTGGTCAGTCCTTCAAATATCCCGGTGAAGGCTTGCACCAGCGGATCCGTCATGTTGTTGGCAACCCCCCACCACGCAAAACAACTTGCCAAAAGTATAAAAGGGAAAATCGCGCCCGATGGCAACAGTTTGCCTTTTTGCCTCTTATGGGAAATCACTGATTCTGCATCATTCATCTTGCAATCTTTTATTATGCGCGGAAGTATCTGGTGGGATCCTGTAAATCAATTTTTGATTTTTTAACTTTTATTCTAAGAGTGCATAATTTTGAAAGTCTACTTAAGAAAAATTTTTTATTCGTTACATTCAACCGGTAAAAGCTCCGAATTCATGAAACGAACATGGCAGCCTACGGTTGACACACAGGGGCATGATTAAATCCAGCCATGTGAGTTCATTCTGACCATAAGAATCCAAATTGATTTAAACAGATGAATTGTCCATGACCGGGCATAGCCCCGGACACACAGGAGCATGATTAAAAACGTCATGGACATTCTATGTGACCTTATAAATAAAAGTTTTAAAACACATGAAAACCCAACTGGAAATACTGAGACAGCTTTCAAAGCGCTACGGAACTGACAAAGACTATATCATAGCCAGTGGCGGCAATTCTTCTTTTAAAACGGCCGACTACCTCTGGATAACCGCCAGCGGCTCCTTTTTGGGTAAGCTTCAAGACAACGACCTGCTCAAATTGTCGAGGAAAAAGCTGGCGGAACTGCGGTCAAAAAACTATGGGGCCGATCTACGGAAACGAGAAGAGGATGTCAAAAACGATCTGGTTTCAAGCATGATGCATACCGGTACCAATAAAAGGCCATCCGTTGAAGCAAGCATACATGACCTCATCGAATATGCCTATGTCATCCATACCCATCCAACACGGGTAAATGGCCTGCTCTGCAGCAACCAGGCCGAATCCATGACGAAAAAACTGTTTGGAGAGATGGCTTTGTATGTGGCTTATCAGGATCCCGGCTATACCCTTTTCAAGAAAGTGGAACAAGGTGT
>SLLP01000022.1 GCA_007133995.1 Balneolales bacterium | reverse complement strand
TTCCTGCCTTTCTGCGGGGAACAGGTCCCTTTTCCTTCCATGACTTCATCAGCGTTTCCATTTCTGCTGATGCCTGACCCCAGTCTGTCCGTTTGGAAACTTCTTCCGCCTTTTCGCAAAGTGCCAGCTTTTCGTTCAGATTCTGCTGTTCCTGATCGCGGATGAGATCCTGGTTTTTACTTTTTTTCTCATTGAACTTTTGCGACGCCTCACTAAACCGCTCCCACAGTTCATCATTCTTTTCTTTTGGGACGGGATCGATTTTTTTCCACTTCTTGTGCAAGTTGTTCATTTCACGCACAGCAACAGCCAAATCTTCTTCTTTCAACAGAGCTTCGACAAGTTCACAAAGCCGGACTTTCCTTCGGATGTTCTTGGTAACCTGTTCGCGAAACTCTTTGTTGTGCTCCATCTTTTTATTGAAATACTCATCACGAACTGCCTTGAAACTCCCCCAAACCGAATCAGATTGCTCCGCTGGTACGTGGCCGATTTTTCTCCACTGCCTGGAGAGCCCCTCCACATCCTTGTCCAGCTGCTTCCAGCTCTCGGTTTCGGACCCGACCGAAGCAACAATCAGATTCAGTTTGTCAAGTATGGCCAGTTTTCCTGCAAGGTTTTCCTCCTCTTTTTGTGCCTTTTTTATCAGGTAAGCCACTTTTTTCTCATTAAACTCATTGATGAGCTCATGGTATTTTTGGTCCTGATTCTTTACTTCGGGTTCATTTGGCAGGTCTTTAATCTCCTCCCATCTGTGTGTCAGATTGCCAACCTGTTTGATTGCCTGCCACTTCTTCTTGTCTACAATATGCTGCAGCTGATCCAGAATTTTTGCACGCCGGCCCAGATTTTCCTGCTTCCGTTCTCGGCGACGTTCCACCCATTTTGATTTTTTTTCTGCTACCAGCTGCTGAATGGCGTCCAATCGCTGCACCAGTTCCTCATACCCGGTTTCCTCGATAAGTGAATCCCCTTCCTCTAACACCTGTTCCCATTTAAACCGGATGTTATCAAGATCAGATTGCATGGTCTGCCAGTTTGCGTCATTAGCGAGATCATCTGCTTTGTCAGCAAGTTCCACCAATGCTGCCAGTGCCTCGGGGTACTCTTTTTTTCTTTTTCCTTCAGCTTCATCAATTGAATCAACTTCATCCGGGCCTCCCAATTCCTGATCTTTTCCGACGGAAGGCTCAGCAACGGAAGGCTCATCTGATGATGGTTCTGAAACGGGTTGTGTGGTTTGTTCAGCTTCTGGTCCGGCAGAGGCTTCAGCACCGGGTGCTTCACATTCGCGGATCATAGCATCAATTTCCCCTACAAGTGTTTCAAAATCACCGATGGCTTTGGTCGAAACCACCTCTTCTCGCAATGTTTTAAGTCTTTCAAGAAGCTCCGGACCACGCTCCTGGTTACCAACCGACTTCAGGTACGTTTCCACATATTTTTCGATATTCGAAAACATGTTTGTAAAGTAGCGCAGCGCCTCTTCGGTTTCGGCGGGACCCACCCTGGCAAGCTCTTGCCCTTGAAATATCGCATTGTCATTCTGCAAAATGCGGCCGTCTGTGGTAATGGTTGAATACTCTTTTTCCATTAATATCAATCAATGATACGGATTAGAATACTGTGTACAGTATACACTCATACACCTAAATAACAAAAACTTGCCGACTGTTGTATTCTATGCGGCAACTATTCAGGTTCAAAGTATAAGTTTATAAATTATATAGCTTAAAAGAATAATAAAAAAAAGAGGAATTGTAAATCTCTTTCCTGTGAATTTACAATTCGGAAGACAGCAATGATTACTGTTTGCTCATTGCCAGCCGACCGATCATAAGTCCCAGACGTATCGGCACCAACCTGCTGAGCAGGTATGAAATGCGCAGAAGTGACCTGGAAAGTTTAAGTGGTGTATTTTCAGCCAACCCGGCAAGACCTTTTACAGCAACCGTTCCGGGTGCCTGCACCCCGCGAAAAGCCGCTTTTGCTTTATCCGCTTTGGCCACATCAAAAAATTCCGTGTCAACCGGCCCGGGACAAAGGACGCTTACGTGAACTCCGGTGCCTTTAAGTTCATTCCAAAGGCTCCAGCTGAAATTGATGACAAACTGCTTGGTAGCCGAATACACGGAGAAAAAAGGTATGGGCAAAAAACCGGCCATGGAGGAGACGTTAAGGACGCCACCATGTCCCTGCTCAATCATGCGGGGGACAAACAGGCGCGTCAGCTTGACCAGTGAATTCATGTTCAGCTGCATCATCTGCTCATACATCTCATATTTGCCGTCAACAAAAGCTCCGTTGTATCCAAACCCGGCATTGTTGATGAGTACATCTATCCGTAGCTCGCTTTTTTCAATCTCACTGAACAGGGATTCGGGCCCATCCGGATCAGACAGGTCGGAAGCGATGACCATGACCTTGCAGTCATACTGCGCCTGCAGTTCTCTTGCAAGTGTTTCAAGTCGATCTCTCCTTCTCGCTGTTATAACCAGATCGGCACCAAATGATGCCAGTTTGCGACAAAAAGCGATCCCGATACCCGATGAAGCACCGGTAACCAGGATCCTTTTATTGTGATAATACTTCATAAAAACTGTGAGAATAAATACGTGGCATTTACTGGCCGTTTTCTGTTTTATACAGGTGAACATCGCGTTGCGGGAATGGAATGGAGATCCCCTCTTTATCAAAGCGTTCTTTGATATCCTTAATGAGTGCAAATCTTGTCGGCCAGAGATCAGAGGCTTTGGTCCATGGACGCACAAACAGGTCCACCGAACTGTCGCCCAGCTCACCGACAGCCACCATCGGCTCGGGATCCTTTAGCACACGCTCATCCGCTTCAAGTGCTTCCCATATGATTTTCATAGCCTTGTCGATATCATCTGTATAGCTGATGCCAAAGACCATGTCCACCCGCCGGGTCGGATTGGTCGAGAAATTGGAAATATTGGCGCCCCAGATGTTGGTATTGGGAATCACCATGTAAATATTATCAAAAGTATGCATTTGTGTAGAGAAAAGACCGATTTCATCCACCACTCCCATAACGCCGCTGATGTTCACCGCATCGCCCACATTGAACGGACGGAACAGCATGAGCATTACGCCTGCAGAAAAATTGCTGAGGGTTCCCTGCAATGCCAGTCCAACAGCGAGACCGGCCACACCAAGAAGGGCAACAAGGCTTGTCGTTTCTACTCCGAAACGATTCAGCACGGCAATAACCGTAGCAATAAGGATAAGCACCTTGACTGTTTGAGTAAGAATGGGCGTAAGTGTCGCGTCTATGCGTTCTGACTTGTCACATGCTTTTCTGACACGCTTGCTTGCCCAGCTGGCAATCAGCCAACCGATAATAAGAATTACGATTGCGCCAACAATACTTAACCCGTAAGGAATAATCACCTCGGCAAAAATTTCTTCGATGTTATAGATATTCTCCATGGCAACTCCGTTAGATTTTGATTTCTCTGTACGATACGAAGGATTGGCAAATCATCTCTCCTTTACAATCATTTATTCCGATTGCCGCTGGATGTCATAATTTACACTTTTAGCAGAATTATTTTAAAACTTAAAATATTCGGTTAGTTAAACTCTTCTTCTACAAAAAAAGGCAGACCAAACAAAATCGGTCCGCCTTTGAAACCGAAACACAACTACGCCATGTTAGTTGTGTGTCATCCTTTATAAAAAATGATTACTCAAGATGGCTGCGCAGCATCCACGCCACTTTTGAATGTGTGCGGATGCGCTCGGTCACCAGATCCAGCGACGCCTCATCACCGGCCTCCTCACACGCCGGAAGCGCCTTTCGGGCCGTTCGGATTACCGCCTCATTAGCTACCTGAAGTCGTTTAACCATCGTTTTGTCATCCGGCAGACCTTCCTCCTCGGTTATCGTGGTCATTTTCGAGAACTCCTTGAATGAGCCCGGCGCAAAATGTCCGAGGGAGCGAATCTGCTCAGCAATCGTGTCTATGGCTTCCGCCAACTCGGTGTACTGCTCCTCAAACATGGCATGCAGAGACTGGAAGTTCATACCGGTTACATTCCAGTGGTAGTTATGTGTCTTGAGATACAGCATGTAAGAGTCGGCGAGCAGCATGCCGAGAGCCCTGGCTATTTCTTCACGTTGTTTGTCGGTTATGCCGATATCAATATTGCTTTCTTTTTTATCCAATAATGTTGCCATAATCTTCTCCTGTTTTGTTTTCTTTTTGTAACAATTGTTTAACACTACCTTCTGGCGATTCGTTTCTCACTTCCTTTTATAATACGTGATAAGTCGCTTAAAATCTTTGGGGATTTCCGCTTCAAGACCGACAATTTCCCGGCTGGTTGGATGAATGAATTCCAGCCGGGATGCATGCAGTGCCTGACGATTGATCAGTTTTTCCTCTTCCTCATCGCTTGCATAGTGACGATCGCCAACTGTTGGATGCCCTATCTCTGTCAGCTGGACCCTTATCTGGTTTTTGAGACCGGTATCGAGTGCCACTTCCACCAGTGATGTATCCTTGAACTTCTCAATTACCCGGTAATGCAGCCGTGCCCTGGTTCCGGAGGGGTCATCTTCCGTAACGATCACATTGCGAAACCCATCCTTGATGCGCTTCATATAATGCACCAGTTCGGCCTCCGGGGGATTCGGCACACCTCGCACCAGCGCCAGATATATTCTTGCAGGCTCGTGGTTCCGGAACTGTTCAATCAGCCGTGATCTCGCGCGCGAACTTTTTGCAAACAGCACCACCCCGCTTGTGTAGCGGTCTATGCGGTGAACCGTCTGCGCCTTTCTTTTCTGAGGCTGCAGATAGATGTCCATGGCATCCTGCAGGTTGGCGGATTTCATGCCCGCAATCGGCACGGTCAGAATACCGGCTGGTTTGTTGACGGCAATAAGATGATTGTCCTCATAGAGAATTTCCGACCGTTGGCGGGCATTCAGTTTTACATATCTCTTTTTTTTCTTCATGGCTCCCCACTCCTAATGGCGACCCGGCGACTCCAGTTTCTCCAGGAAATGCCGGCTCTCCATATCATTCGGAAATTTGGCAATACAGTTAAACATCACCACCTTCGCTTCATCAAGCTTTTTCTGATGCACCAGCACGGCTGCATGATTTCTGAGGATAAGCGGTGTTTCACCTCCGTGGCGGATGCTCTTACCTATGACCTCTTCAGCCTCTGCATATTTTTTCTGCGCCACCAGGGCATCAAACAGCTCATTGAGCAGCCCCACATGATCGGGCCAATCCAACAAGGCTTTGCGGTACGATTCTTCCGCCTGCTTCCAAAACCCGAGCAGACTGCAAACCGATCCCATCATAAAGCGGGTGAACACCAGATCATTCCCTTCTGCCCGCTCCAGAAAATCCACCAACTCATCTCCTATCCTTCGTAATCGCCGGGTACATTGGTGTACCGTTCCTTCATCATGGCGGGCATGCGCTTCATCCATCTGGTCCGAGAGGTCAACGATCTCTTCGGAAAGCATTATGAGATTGGTTTTCAACGGTGCAGGCGTCAGATGCTCGTCTCTACATTATGCACGTTTCTCAGGATTGCGACGGCATTTTTATCTTTATTCTGCATAACCCGGTGCTCAAGATTGGTTATAAGACCGGCTTTTGCCTCTTCAAATGCCTCCGATTTGGCTTGATCCGGTGTTGTAGTCCGGATAAGCACATAGATATCATCCGCACGAATTACGCTGTAGAGCCCGTCGTCATTAAAAGCATGTGAGCGAAGCTCTTCGTATTTCTCAAACAGAGATGAAAAATCGTTGGGATCCGCCGCTTTCCTGACGATTTCAACATCCTTGGGACCTTCGGCACTCAGCGGAACATGGCAGAGATAAAAAAACTTTTCCTGGTAAAGCATGGGGTTGGTGACTTTTATTAACTGTGAATTTTATATCCACTAAATTTACGGAAATATCGAATCAAATGCGTTGCCCGATGTGTTGTCAGACTTGCTCCAGCCAACGAGTCATGATGCGATAAACCCGTTCGATGTCCTGTATAAAAACAGATTCGTTCTTCTGGTGATAGGGAAAGATGGCAGGTTCAAGCGCCAGTGAGGGAATGGCGACCATCCGCTTCCGGTTCAACTTTGCGCCGTAATGCAGATAGTCATTGGTGTTGTTGGACAGCAACAGATTCGGATCTATCGATATGAGCTGATCGCGCACCTGATCTGTCAGCTCCCGTTCTTTCTCTGATGGCTCCTGGCCGGTGAACTCCCAGTGGCCACTGTACAGGGCGACGCCCGGTTTTCCCTTGAAGAGCGGTGTGGTGTCAAGGGTAATCACAGCTGATGGCATCTGATTTTTGCGAATAAGAAACTGCGATATTCGCTCTGCCCCAATGCCGTGATGAAGTCCCTCTCCGTTGTTTTTTAGGAGATGGGGATGATTTTTAAGCCCGAAACTTTCCTCCATCTCCGAAAAAAGCAGCATGAGCGGCGGGAAGGAACACCTGGTGGCGGCTTCTGACAGCGCGATACAGAGCGCAAGTCCGACAGCATTATCCAGTTGACCCGTGAGTCG
>SLLP01000094.1 GCA_007133995.1 Balneolales bacterium | reverse complement strand
TAATGTCCAGGCAATTTTCTTCGAAAATTTGTCTGGGAGACTTCTGAGAAACTCCTTTACGGGAATTTTCCCAGATTCTGTTCGATAGAATTCAATAACGCACATGAGACAAAGTTAGCATATTTGCGAACTCCGCAAAATTTATTTTGTTGAATTCTATCAGTACCGGTATAAAAAATCTGTAACGTGGAGGGTGTAAAGAAAAGGTTTTAGAAATATAACTGGTTACTATGCACCGTCATTTTTTACCCTTGCGCCCCGGCGGCCTCAACGGATCAGGGTCATGCGCCGGGTCAGGGTATGGCCGGATGCGCTCAACCGGTAAATATAGATGCCGCTTGCCATTTCCGTGGCATCCCAGTTGACCCGGTACTCACCCGGGGGCTGCATTTCGTCTACCAGAGCGCTCACCCGCCGGCCGGCCACGTCGTAGACATTCAGCCGGACATGCGTCTCTTCCGGTATCTGATATGCGATGACTGTGGACGGATTGAACGGATTGGGATAATTCTGGTGCAGTGCCAGTTCACTGGGAAGATCGGGTTCGGATGTGGCGTCGGTGGCTGATTTGCCTTCCCACACAAGCGATATGATCAGCGTATCGCTGCGGTTCGGGGCATCGTGAACGACGTGCAGTTCGGCCTCATACCGGTCCGGCTTCTCGGCATGGAAGGTGATGGCCACGGTCTGGCTGCTGCCTGCTTCCAATGAAAATGTGGAAAGTCCGTCGGCTATAGCGAGCAGCCCGGAATCCGGACCCGAAAGATATACCTCAACATTCAGTATGTTGTTACCCGTATTCCGGATGGGCACTTCCACGATACCGGAGCTGTCTGTACTTACCTCGCCAAAAACACGCCTCGTGGTATCAATCCGGACGATCGGCACCTGGGGCGGGTCCACAGTATCATCGGGATCCTGCCAATCCACTGGTTCTGGTCACTGGATTCACGATCCCAGTAATTTGATTGGGTATACTCGGCATAACCGCCGCCAATAAAACCTCCTGTGGAGCTCTGACCCGCAACCTGTCCGACTGAAAATGATTCATATATTCCGGCAAATTCCGGTATTACATCATCATATTCATCACTTTCAATGGGCGTTATACGAAACGTAGAAGCGCCCCCGGTCAATCCTCCAATAAACCTGTCGCCAGATACCGAAACATCGGTATAGCAGTTCCAAACCGCAGCTTCGCCATATTTACCATAGCTCGGAACAAAGAAAACAAATTCCCCCACCAATCCACCTACATAGCGATTACCGGTGATTTCAACATTATCGAGGCCGATATTGCGTATAAACCCTCCCTCCATCTTTTCGCCACCCGTGAAACCGATCAGCCCGACGTTATCTTCATCGGCTCGATTGATATATAAATTTGAAATGATATGACCGTCACCATCCAGCGTCCCCGAGAAAAATTAACCGGTATTGATGTTATCAGGATCGCCACTCCAACTCCCAATCGGATTAAACCCCTTTCCATTATCCCAATTTTCCGTTTCCGAGGCGTCAATATCAGCGATCAGAATAAAATGCTTGTCCAGATTAACCATATCGGCAATAGCCTGCAGCTGCTCTACGGTTTCAATTTGATACGGATCCTCCCCGGTGCCCGATCCCCCGGCAAATTGCGTTTCATCAGCCGGATCACAGAGTTGAGTGCCCCTTACATCGTCGATACCGTCCAGCCAGTCCCTGAAAACCGGATCGCCGGGTTCACATAATCCGGTTCCATCAAACCAGAATAATTCAAGGTTTTCCAGATTTGTCAACTCCATTGGAATAGAACCCTCCAAATCCGGGTTCCCGTCAACGCGTAATTCTTGAAGCATTGTCACATTGGAGAGTTGTGATGGTAGCGATCCCTGAAGTTTATTGTCTTGTACGTGAAGCCTCTTCAAATGACTTAATAAATCGATTTCCGGGGGTAAGGCCCCGGCAAGATTGTTATTGCCCAATTGCAGCTCACTAACCGTCTGATTCTCCACGGTCACTCCGTACCAGGTACTCACCGGCTGGTTGTTTTCCAGCCAATGGGTATTGGTAGTCCAGTCTTCGCCGATGGTACCATCATAGAACATCACCAGACCCAGAGAGTCGGATTCCTTCACCGGCTCTACGTTCTCAAGCTGATACGAATCCTCCCCGGTGCCCGCGTCCCCGGCAAACCGGGCCTGGGCCGGGCCGGCCGCGAACAAAATGGCCAAAATCGTTACAGCCAGGGACATGCCGGAGCAAGTGGGCGTGGCGAAAAGGTCGGAATGGATGATAACTGCCCTCATACTTTTCATCATCTCTGCAGGATTAATGGTTACAAGGGGCGGGTGGATGATATGTCGATATCGTGGCATCGGAGGCGCATATGGACTCCCTGTTCCCGGAACTGCCTGGCATATTAGATGTAAATAATAGTGTTGCTGCCTTATATCAGTCTAATCCAGTCCGGTATTAAAAGCAACCAAAATCGGCCTGGTGATGTTAACTGTTCATCAAAATCCAAGTGCTTGAAGCTCGTCAATCTGAGCATGAAACCGATCGGGCCGTGTCTGTAAATTGGCAAGTGCCCCGCGCAGATGGAGTTCGGCTTCGTCACGGCGATCCAGGTTCCAGAGGCAAATGCCGAGGGTGAAGCGTGTGATATTCAGCGCAATATCGTCATCAGGCAGCGAGGATTGTATTTCATAAGCCCGTTCGGCATAGGCAAGAGCCTCCACAAACCGATTTTGTCTGCGCAGGGCATCGGCCAGGCCTCTCAGCGGGCTTGCAAGACGCAAGTGATCGGCTGGTAACAGGCGTTCGCTGTGTTGAACACTTTCACGCATGAGGGATTCGCCCCGTCCATAATCTTCCATTTCCAGATACACCTGCCCTTTGTTCGCCAAAAGTCCTGATATATAGAAATTATCGTTCCCGTATTCCTCCTTGAATAAAGCCAGAACATCTCTGTATGTTTCAGCCGCCTCTTCAAGCCGTCCGGCGCCAAGGTATGTTCGTGCGGTATTCGCATGGGCTGCCATGGTATTGAGATGGTTTGGACCGAAAATCTCCAAACGCATCTCATGTGCTTCAATGGCGAAAGGGAGAGCTTTCCCGAAATCACCCATATTTTGGTACAGGCTCGAAATGTGATTCAGATTGGCAGCGATATTTTCATGAATGCCAGGATATCGGGCACGGCTGAGTTCGAGTGATTCGAACAAATACTTTTCAGCCTTCTCAAATTCTCCTGTGCGGCGGTAGTTGGTTCCCAGGAAAAAAACGAAATCATCATAGGATACCCCTGCAACTTCCCGATTCTGTTCATAAATCGGACGAATCATTGTCAGTATGGAATCTACCTTTGTGAATTCCCGGTTGGCATCCAAATAGTAAGTGTAGTCGAGGTTAATAACGGCAAATTCGAGCGTGCCGGGCTCCAGATACTGGTTGGCAAGATCGAGGGCACGATGCATCAAGGCCAGTCCTTCATCATATTTACCTGCTTTTTCGAGAATAATGGAGCGGCTGGAAAGCAAACTGATGAATGCATAGGAGGTCGTATCCTGTGTCTCAAAATACAGTTTCTCCGCAACGTGAGAGATGGAATCAGCCACGTTATGGGCAAACAGGTTTGCATAAATATTGGCCATTATAAGGAGCAGTTCGGCACGGGTTCTCGGATCGTCTTTTAGCTGATTGTTGATATAGGCGGTGCTCATATCCACCATGCCGCGGGCGGTAAGTTCCTCACCGCGGTTCTGCATGGGATCGATCGCGCGAAGTGAGCTCCCGAGTACCGACGCAATCTGTGTTGCACGATGCGCTTCATTTTGGGCGCGTTCGGTTTCGCGTTTAAGTTCCTGCGTATAGACAAACACAAGTATTACAATAATGACAAGAGCGAATATTGCGGTAAAAGATGCTGCAAGGTTGCGGTTTATCCACTTATTAAGACGATAATCAGACCTGGTTGAATACGATGGCACGGGGCGGTTCTCAAGCCATGCCCTGATTTCGTCACCCAGATCAGAAGCGTTCCCGAATCGTTTCGCCTGATCGGGATGCATAGCTTTATCGCAAATCGCTTTTAGTTCACGGTGCATCGGTTCCGGCCTGCATCCTGCCGGCCTATACTCCGCATTCGGGTGGAAGCCTGAGATCAACTCATACAGCACAACTCCCAAACTGTAGATATCGGTCGCTGTTGAGGTGGACTCTCCCTTAAGCTGTTCGGGCGACGCATAAGCGATGGTCATCGCTTTCAAGCCCGGCTGTTGCGTATCCGAATCTTCAAGAATATGGGAAATCCCAAAATCAAGCAGTCTGATCCGGGGTTTATCGCCATCGGTGGTTACCATGATGTTTCCCGGCTTCAGATCACGGTGAATCACCAGGTTTTTATGTGCATATTGAACCGCCTCTGTAATGTCTAAAAAAAGCTTCAGGCGCTTTTTAACCGGCAGACTCAGGCGGCGGCAGTATGAGACTATGGTTTCGCCATCTACATATTCCATGGCAAACCAGGGCCGGTCTTCATCGGTAATTCCGCCGTCGATAAGTCTTGCAATGTTTGGATGCTGAAGCCGTGCCAGTATACTTCTCTCAGCCATAAACCGGCTGATGGCCGGTTCCGTGCCCATTCCGTATTTGATGAGTTTAAGCGCCACAGTCTGCTCAAATCCACCCATTGTTCGATTCGCAAGGTACACATTGCCCATGCCGCCGGACCCAATCTGTTTTTCGATCTGAAAAGGGCCAACCTGTACACCGCTGAGAGGTACCAGCTCGGAAAGGTCTAATTGCTCAACAGCGAAACCGTCAAGAAGCGATGTTTCCATCGAATCTGCCTTCAGCAGGGAGACGAGCTCATCGTAGAGGAGGGGATTTTCGGCTTTAACCGACTCAAGACGATCTGTTCGCAGTTCCGGTTCCAGATCTACAAACTCTTTAAAAAGGGTTTGAACTTGTTTCCATTGAGCAGCGTTCATGAATTTCAGGTTTATAAGTTATGCAGGAGAACATAATTGTGTAAATGCATTTCGCTATACCTGTTACGCGCAAAAAAAGGATAGAAGCGGTAAAGAAACTTTTCAACATCCCTGACAGAAACCGCAAAATCACAAGGTTGCTTTTTGTTTCTTCTGTCTTATCATCTTTGCGATAGTAAAGAATGCACCCATTTCACAGGTCATTTATCCGATTCACATGCTGCCAAGTTCCCTTTTCAGCCAGGCACGCGCCACACGCCAGTCGTTTCGCACCGTGTTCTCAGTGCCGCCGATTACATCAGCTATCTCCTTATAGCTCATTCCTCCAAAAAACCGGTACTGCACAATCTTTGCCTGCCCTTCATCCATTGCTTCCAGCCGATTAAGGGCATCATCCAGGTCAATCATCTCCGAAAGGGGGGCATCGTACGGGGTTACACCGTCAGTAAACGTCACATCAGGCTCATTTCTACCCCGCTTCCCTGCACTTTTCTTCCGGGCGTGGCTGATTAATATCCTCCGCATGGCCATGGCTGCAATAGCCAGAAAGTGAGACCGGTTTTGGAACATTGAATTTTCCTGATCAACCAGCTTCAGGTAAGCTTCATTGACCAGCGCGGTGGTCTGCAGCGTATGGCCGGCCCGCTCACGCCGCAACTGCAGATGAGCTTCGTTTCGAAGATGTTCGTATACCAGCGGATAAATTCTATCTATCACCCTTTCGTCATTGTCTTTTATATTATTGAGAAGCAGTGTGATATTGTATTTATCCATATTTATGCAGAGAAATTAATTGGAAGGGTGCTTCATTCAGACAAACAAGAATATGTTATAATAACCAATTCATGAAACAATTTAGGAATAAGTTGCTGATTTTTCCTAATTTGAAGTCAAAATGCATCTTAATTGAATAAAGTGTGCATGTTAAAAGTGATGGCTGAAATAATTTTCACCGGTTTGTCCTTCTTTATGCGCGTACAGTAACAGGAAGCTTTTAAACCAACCTTCAATAACCTGTTAAGTCCATGAATAAATGTAAACATGTACCTTCCATTAAAATCAGATTGAAAGGAGTCATCCTGCTGTCGGCAAGCCTGGTGCTTATACTTCTGGGCTCCTGCTCCGACAACGGATCTTCCATAGTGCAGCCGGACACTGAAGATGTATCGAATTATCTGCAGGATCTCCCTTCATGGAGCCAGTTCGCTCCTCAGGGACAAACCCAGCCGCCCACACCGGCCGGTGAGGCTCAGGCCGAGGATGATGTGGTACTTGATGTGGAAGTGGTCAACAGTGAGGGCGGGATCGACCTGCTCGAGAACGTAACCTACACCTGCCAGGTACAGCCCTTTACGCTCACCGCCAACCCTCAGCAGATTGCCATGTACTCACCCGACCGGGATATTCTCTACGCCGGCGGCCTGATCCAGGGCAAAAGCCACCGCGACGGACTCGGCAGCCTGCTGGGCCTGCCCATCGCTGAACGGGCAGCGATCAACGTATCCATACCCGGACTGGCCACCGAGGATAATTTTCGAAGGGTGGACCGTCCCAACCAGGCTGCGGTTGACCAGGCCATCGGGTCGATGATCGGCGGCGCCACGGCCAGCGGATTGTCTACGCCAAGCTCCATCAGCTTCAAT
>SLLP01000275.1 GCA_007133995.1 Balneolales bacterium | reverse complement strand
CCGGCTCATTGACTGATCCCATTGCATGGGTGCTTTTTGCCATTGTTTTTCTGTGGCAGGTTCCCCATGTGATAGCCATCGCCTGGCTGTGCAATGACGACTACCGAAGCGCCGGTTTCTGTATGTTGCCGGAAAGTGACAAAAGGGGACTAATTTCCTCATTAACGGTCACGGCCTGTCTTATCCTGCTCATTCCGGTTAGCTTGTTCCTCTACATCTACGGGATGAACAGTATTTTCTACCTTGTTGGCGCCGTATCAGCAGGGCTGCTGTTCCTCTACTTCGGCCTTCGGTTTCAGCTTGATCGTTCCAAAGAAAATGCCAGAAAGGTTCTCTATGGTTCGCTCATCTACCTGCCTGCAGTCTGGGTACTAATCCTGGCTGACCTGTTTTTCGCCTGGGTATTCTGATTTTTTATCTCGGCCGCCAACTTACAGCTGTTTACAGCCTTTCAACCGGATACGTCCGGCCAATAAAAAAACACCCGGATCAACGATCATAGTAATCGCCAAACCGGGTGATATTAACATAAAGGCAGTGTTTCAACTGCCGACTGCTGTCGAGCTGTTGAATCAGTTGCTTTACTCGGTAAAGCCGCCTTTCGTCATTTTAATCGGATCCAGAGCCTTGTCTAGTTCGGCCTCGGAGAGGTCAGTCATCTCAAGCGCCACTTCCTTGAGCGGCCTGTTTTCGGCAAATGCCGTTTTGGCAATTTTTGCCGCCAGATCATAGCCGATGATCGGATTGAGCGCCGTCACAAGAATCGGGTTTTTTCCAATCTTGTCAGCGATATCATCCTTCTTGACGATTATGCCGGACACCGACTGATTGGCAAAATTGCGGGCAGCGTTGGCCAGCAGCACAATACTCTGGTTCAGGTTGTAACCGACAACCGGAAGCATCACATTCAGTTCAAAATTGCCTGACTGCCCGCCAATCATGATGGTCGCATCATTGCCGATGACCTGGCCGCAAACCATGGTGACCGACTCCTCAATCACCGGATTTACCTTGCCCGGCATGATCGACGAACCCGGCTGCAGCGCTTTGAGCTGAACTTCGCCCAGTCCGCTGTTGGGACCGGAATTCATCCAGCGCAGATCGTTGGCCATCTTCATGAGACCGACGGCAATGGTCTTTAGCTGTCCGCTGGTCTCCACCGGAGCATCTACGGTTGCCTGTGCCTCAAAATGGTCGACAGACTCGGCAAATGACTCGCCAGTGAGCTCCGATACTTTTTGCGCAAAACGCTTGCCGAACTCCTCATGGGTGTTGATTCCCGTGCCAATCGCGGTACCTCCCTGCGGTAGCTCGCGAAGGCGTTCCAGTGCAGATTCAAGCCGCTCTACTCCGAGCTGCAACTGCCGCTCATATCCGCCAAACTGCTGTGCGATAGTAAGCGGCATCGCATCCATCAGGTGGGTGCGACCGGTTTTCACCACATCGGCATACTCCTGGCCTTTGTCATAGAATGCCTTGCGCAAATGGTCAAGTGCCGGGATCAGCTGCTGTTTGACCGCAAGAAGGGCCGAGACACGGATGGTTGTCGGGAACACATCATTGGAACTCTGACCGAAATTCACATGGTCGTTGGGATGAATTTTCACGTCTACGCCATCCTGCTGTGCAAGAAAATTGGCGCGGTTCGCAATCACCTCATTCACGTTCATATTGGTGGATGTGCCGGAACCGGTCTGGAATACATCCACAACGAAGTGCTCATCAAGCTCACCATCAATCACCAGCTGTGAAGCTTTGACGATATATTTGGCCACGTTATCGGGAAGCATTCCCAGTTCGTCATTAACCAGTGCGCAGGCCTGCTTTACGTAGCCGAGAGCTTGAATGAAGGCACGGTCAAAGCGCATTTCACTTATCGGAAAATTTTCTTTCGCCCGCTGGGTCTGAGCAGCATAAAATGCATCCTGAGGCACCTGTACCTCACCCATCGAGTCTTTTTCAATTCTGTATTTTGTCATAGTCAAAGTTCTTAATTGTGAACAGATTACTGAAATCTTATAGTGCAGCAGAAGATGCGGATAAGAAATGAATTAATAATGAATCAGCTCTTCAAGCGCAGCTTTAATATCCTCATCTCCAGGAAGGACATAATTTTCCAGCGGGGGTGCGTAGGGAATAGGTGCGAATTTCGCAGCAACCCTTTTTACCGGGGCGTCCAGATAGGAGAAAGCCTTGTCGGCGATCTGGGCAGCGATCTCAGCTCCGAATCCCATAAACTCATGATCTTCGTGCAAAACCAGTACGCGATTGGTTTTAGTTACCGACTCGAGAATGGTTTCGGAATCCAGCGGAAGCATGGAGCGGATGTCAATGACTTCGATCTCAACCCCCTTTGATGCATACTTTTTTGCAGCATTGAGTGCTTTCTGCACCAACGCACCATAGGTCACAATCGTCAGGTCACTTCCTTCACGTACAACAGCCGCTTTTCCCAGCGGAACCAGGTAGTCATTGGCAGGCTCCGGTCGTCGGGCAAATCCCTGGCGATAAAGACCTTTATGTTCCAGGAACAGGATCGGATCATCGCTTCGGATGGCCGTTTTAAGCATTCCCTTGGCGTCGGCAGCATTGCTTGGCATCACCACCATCAACCCCGGGAAATGTGAGAATGTGGATTCGATGTTCTGACTGTGGCAAAGTCCGCCGTGGATATAACCGCCCACAGGCACCCGAATGACCATCGGGCAGCTGAAATGATTGTACGATCTGTAACGCAGGGAGTCTATCTGGTTTTTGATCATCTCCATGGCCGGCCAGATGTAGTCCCCGAACTGAATTTCCGTTATCGGTTTGATACCGTGAATCGCCAGTCCGCATGCCGTACCCAGAATCGAAGCCTCCGACAGCGGTGAATTGTAGCACCGTTTCACACCGAATTTCTCGGTCAGCCCGCGTGTAGCCGTAAAGACACCGCCCTTGCCGCCAGCGACATCCTCTCCGAAAACCACAATGTTCTCGTCACGCTCCATCTCCTCGGCCATGGCGTGATTTATGGCATCGACCATTACAATCGGATCACCGGAAGGAGATGTCTTCTCAAATTTCAGGTCAGGCGGATTTTCAGACAGCACATTAAGCAGGGCCTCTTCAGGCTTTGTGTCATTCTGCTTCATGCACCATTCCGTGTCTTTATCGACCTGCTCAAACACATCGCGAGACAACTGATCAAGCTCATCTCCGGTTGCCATATTCGAGGAAATCAGCTTATGACGAAACTTCTCCAGGGGATCATGCAGCAGATCATTTTCGAGGTCCTCTGAATCGCGGTATTTTTTCTGGTCGTCTGATGAGGAGTGCGGGACCAGGCGAACGACGTGCGCATGTACAACAGAGGGGCCATCCCCTTTTCTGGCCCGCTCCACAGCCTTTTTCATGGCGGCATGTGAGTTGAAGAAATCGGTTCCGTCGACCTCGAATATTTTCAGATTCTCGAAACCGCGTACGGTCTTGGAAATACTCTTGTTACTTGTCTGTTCATTGACAGGCACACTGATGGCATATTTATTGTCCTGGATCACAATGACCACCGGAGCCTTGCACCTGCTGGCCCAGTTGAGCAGTTCAAAAAAGACTCCCTGCGATGTTCCACCTTCACCAGTCGAGATGTAAGTCACTTCATCGGCCCCCCTTAACATGGATGCCTGTGCAAGCCCGAGACCGGGAAGGAAATTGGCGCCAATAGCACTAGAAGCTGAGACAATATGGTGCTCACGACTGTTGAAGTGGGACGGCATCTGCCTGCCGGCCGAGGGGTCGGTCATCTTGCTCAGATGCGATGAGAGGATATCCCTGGATGTCAGTCCAAACCCCAACGAAAAAGCAAGATCACGGTAGTATGGAAATGCCCAGTCCTTCTTTTTTTCCAATGACCAGGCCGTGGCAAGCTGGATGGCTTCATGCCCGGAACAGCCGACGTGAAAATGACCACGCCCCTGTTTCAGAAGAATCAGCATCTTTTCATCCAGTCTTCTGACCAACAACATGTACCGATAAATTTCAACCACCTCTTCTCGTGAAAATGAGGATATCGGAGTTGATCGTACCTTGAAATCTGAGTTATTCTGAACCAGCGAAGGCAGTCTGGTCAATGTCTTTACAGTCATAGGTCAGATTTAGTGGATGTATTACACCAAACGATATATTTGCGGGACATGGTAAAAAAAGTAAAAAAACGCTCTTTTACAAATCAGTCTATCGGTTGCCCATACAGGCGGTAAGTCTTTTCTTTATAACCGCCTAAGCGCTCAACAACTCTCAGGATTCCGGTATTGGTTTCCAGAAGCCATCCCACTTCTGCTGATGTGAAGTTTCTGGGCAGGCCGTTGACAATCGCTTCCCTGGTTAGCAAAGCGTCGATTCCCCGCCCCTGATATTCCGGCACCACGCCCATTAGTGCCGTGCGGATTGCATTGATTTTTCGTCGATGCCAGAGCAACTTCAAAAAACCGGTTGGAAAAAGCGTCCCATCCATTTTATCAAAAACCATGTTGTAATCGGGCAGAGCGATCGAGAATCCGACGGGCTCTCCGTCGACCTCTGCGACATGAGCGAAGTCGGTGTCGATGATCATCTTGAGTTCTTTGGCAAGATGGGTCAGTACATCCTGACTCACCTCATAGAAGCCCCAGTTTTTCGCCCAGGCCTTGTTGAAAATTCGATGGATTATCTTCACTTCCTCATCGAAAGCTTTAAGATTAACCTTGCGGATTTTCAATCCGGGAGTTCTTTTTTTTACAATTTCAAACGCACGATCCATCCGGTCGACCCGAACATTCTCTGAGGTAACCTTGTAAGCGAAAAGATCTATTTCCTTCTTGAGACCGGCATTCTGAATCATTTCATCGTACCATCTTTTCGAATGCGGCATCATTATGGCCGGACGGTGTTCAAAACCATCAATCTGAATTCCGATTTCGTCCAGCAGACCCGGGTTCATGGGTCCCAACAACCTGGTGCATCCCCGTATTTTAAGCCAGTCCCTGGCAACACGAAACAGCAGATTGGCTACAAACTGGTTCTGATTGCACTCAAAAAATCCAAAAAAACCGGCATTCTCATTGTTATGGCGGTTATAGGCGTGATTGTGTATGGCTGCGATGCGACCGGCCACTTCACCACTGTCATAAGCCAGGAACATGGCCATTACCGCATCCTTGAAAAATGGATTTTTGCTGGTGTCAAGAAGTTCTTTCTGCTGCATTTTGAGCGGTGGAACCCATACCGGATCATCAGCGTAGTGCCGGTAAGGAAACTCTATAAACTGCTTAAGCTCTTCCGGAGTGGAGACAAAAGCAACACCCATCAGATTTTTGGTCCCGGATGATGATTCTTCGTACGCGGTTTCCACAGATCAGGCCTCGATAAGAGAATGACCGTTACGGTCTATGATACCCCTTTGGATCCCAACCTTGCGGAATGCATCGAGAATACTGTCGAGCTGAGCATCGGTGTGTGTGGCCATGTAACTGGTTCTAAGGAGTGACTGTCCGCGCGGAACCGCCGGTGGTACAACGGCATTGGCGTAAACACCTTCCTCAAAAAGATCCCGCCAGAATTTCAGGCAGTCCATCAGATCGCCGATGACCACCGGGATGATGGGTGACTGGCTCGTCCAGATATTGAAGCCAAGCTCCTTGAGTCCCTTGCGCATGTAATTTGAAATTACTTCAAGCCGGTCAAGCCGCCAGGATTCTTCCTGCAGAAGCTCAAGGGCCTTGAGCACGGTAGCAACATTAGCCGGCGGCATGGATGCGCTGAAAATATGTGCCGGTGAATGATGCCGGATGTATTCAATGATCGAGCGATCACCGACAAGAAAGCCACCTAAAGATGCGAATGATTTTGAAAAGGTACCGCTGATGAGATCCACTTCATCAAGCAGACCGAAGGCAGATGCAGAACCACGTCCGCCTTCACCGAGCACACCAATGGCATGTGCATCATCCAGATATAACCGGGCGTTGAATTCTTTGGACAGTGCTACCAGTTCGGGAATTTTGGCAAGGGAGCCTGACATGGAAAAAACGCCATCACTTACAATGACCTTCCCTGTTGACGGCCCTTCGCGCTCCAGCAGCTTGCGAAGATGATCCATGTCGTTATGGTAATAACGCACGGTTCGCCCATTGGACAGAAGGGTTCCGGTGACAATACAGGCATGGTTGTCCTTGTCGGAGAATATGATATCATTTCGTCCGGCAATAGTCTGAATGGCCCCTTCATTGGTCTGGTAGCCCGTGCTGAATAGCACGCAATTTTCTTTGTGCATGAAGCCGGCCAGTTTATCTTCCAGCTCAAGGTGCAAGTCGAGTGTACCATTCAGATATCGTGAACCTGTACATCCGGTACCATACTTCGTGATTGCTTTTTGCGCCGCCTCCATCAACCTGATATCGTTGGTGAGTCCAAGATAATTGTTGGACCCGGCCATAATGACCTCCTTTCCTTCAATTACCACGACATTGCCGTCTGTATCCGTCAATGGTTTAAAATAGGGGTAAAGCCCCAGCGCCTTGACATCATCAGCCGCAGTAAACTGATACGCCTTGTCGAAAATATCAGCTGGTTTTATTTTTTGATCGGATTGGGCCATTTAGATTTTGTGCAGTT
>SLLP01000024.1 GCA_007133995.1 Balneolales bacterium | reverse complement strand
CAGTGCTGCCGTCTGATCCTTCACGTAGTCAATTTGCGAGCTGATCTCCTCACCCACTGCAGCAGGAAACGTTTGATGCGCCTCCGGGTCGTAGGCCCTGATTTTGGCTCCCATCGCAATAAGCGCCTGGATGATGTAGATCGCCGGTGCTTCCCGTACATCATCGGTTTCAGACTTGAAGGTGAGTCCCCACACCCCGAATGTGCGCCCTTTCACTTCACCATCATAGAACGTCTTGATTTTTTCGACGATGGAAAGCTTTTGAGAATTATTCACCTCCTGAACGGCACCCAGGATATGGAAGTCGTAATTGTTTTCCTTTGCCGTATAGTGCAGTGCCTGTACATCTTTCGGGAAACAACTGCCGCCGAATCCGATACCGGCAAACAGAAACCGCTTGCCGATCCGGGAGTCCGTGCCGATGCCGCGACGCACATTGTCCACATTTGCCCCAAGACGCTCACACAGATTGGCGATTTCATTCATAAAAGTGATCTTGGTAGCGAGGAACGCGTTGGCAGCGTATTTGGTCATTTCGGAACTGCGTTCATCCATGATGATGATGGGGTTGCCGCTTTGCACAAAAGGTTCGTACAACTCTTTCAGGATCCCGGCCGCTTTATCGCTCGATGTACCGATGACAACACGCTCGGGCTTCTGAAAATCGTTCACTGCTGCACCCTCACGCAGAAATTCGGGATTTGATACCACATCGAAAGGAATATTGGTGCGCGCTTCTATCGTCGTGCGCATTTTATCGGCTGTGCCGACCGGAACCGTGCTCTTGTTTACGATCACTTTGTAGTCGTCCATCAGATCACCAATCTGACCGGAGACATTGATGACAGCACTTAAATCAGCCTGACCGTCGGCACCCGATGGGGTCGGCAGACACAGGAACAGAATATCGGATGCGGCTACAGCATAAGCCAGATCATCCGTAAAGGACATTCTGTTCTCACGAATCGCCCTCTTAAAAAGGGTCTCCAGACCCGGTTCGTAGATAGGTATATGCCCCTGCCGAAGGAATTCCAGTTTCCCCTGATTATTGTCAACACAAATTACACTATTTCCGGAATCGGCGAAACAAGTCCCGGTTACCAGTCCCACGTACCCCGTTCCAATTACTGCAATTTTCATGTGTTTGTAATTTGACCGTTACAGCCTTTCGATGTTTCGTATTTCAAGTTCCAGCGTCCCTGCCGGCACTTTCACTTTAACTGTCTCACCAACTTCCCTGCCCATAAGTGCCTTTCCAATAGGCGAATCTACTGAAATCTTACCTTTATTGAAATCGGCCTCATCTTTGGAAACAAGGGTGTACTTCATCTCTTTCTGCGTCTTCTTGTTCAGGATCGTCACCGTAGACAAAACATATACTTTGGAGTCGTCGATGTTCTTGGCATCCAGAATTCGGGAGTTGGAGATGATCATCTGCAGTTCAGAAATCCGTGATTCCAATTTCCCCTGTGCTTCCTTTGCGGCGTCATATTCGGCATTCTCACTCAGATCACCATGGGATCTGGCCTCGTCAATCTGTTTTGCTATTTCCCGCCGTCCACGGGTTATCAGAAATCTGAGCTCCTCTTTAAGCTTGTCGTATCCTTCTTTGGAGAGATAGTTTACTTTCACGATATCTTCTTTTTATCTGATTAAAAATTGGGGAATCACTGTTCATATCCGTACCCATTCTGTTCCGGACAGTTAGAATCGATGCAACAGGACAAGTTCCATTAATAAAAAAGACCCGATTGCAAACTGCGAGTTAGCATATGCAACGGGTCGACAAAAAACCTATTTTGAAACGTCTTCTGAGCAATAATTCTTATCAGCTAAAAGTTACAATTTATTCGAAAGAAAAGAAAATCCTCCGCAGTACTACTGCCATGCTCCAGTCCGTACAAAAGAAAACCACACGCGAAATTTACGAGTCGCATCGAAGCCGAAGACCTCCGAAGCTGATGTCGAGTCTGATTCTTTGGCTGCACAATGTACGAAGCATGCATAATGTTGGATCGGCATTTCGAACAGCCGATGCTTTTGGAATCCGATCTGTTTTCCTCTCGGGCTACACCCCGGCACCCCCCCGTCCCGAGATCACCAAAACTGCTCTGGGCGCCGATGAGTCCGTCTCCTGGCGGCAGAGCGCGGATCCGTTCGACCATCTTCGTTGGTGCCGCGAAAATGGCTACACCTTGTCCGGTCTGGAACAGACGCACGAAAGCAGGTTGCTTACCGGGTATCATCCGCGCCCCGATTCTCAAATCTGCCTGCTTTTCGGCAACGAGGTAACGGGAATTGAAACGAACCTGCTGACTCATTGCGATTCCTTGTTGGAAATTCCTCAATTTGGGAAAAAACACTCGTTTAACATATCGGTGAGTCTGGGCATTGCCTGCTACCATTTTCTTTACATTTCCTTGCCATCTAAAGAAAAATAGCCGTATTTTTATCGAAAACCCCATAGAGCCATGTCATCGCAACCAAGCAATCCCATTTCATCCGGTTTCTTCCCATCCGGACGAATTACTTTATTGCTTTTTGTCCTTATGACCTGCCTGGCGGCATCCGTTGCACTCTCCCCCCGCCAGGCTGCAGTGGCATCGCAACCACTTGATCGCGTATCAACTGTTGAGCGATCCGACGGACTCGGTTATGTAGTGCGCTTCCACATGACCAGCCAGCCCGATTCCTTCTTTATCTGGCAGCCGAATCCAAAGCTTATCCAGTTGGCCCTCTACAAAAACGGTGTATCTTCCGAAAATGTGCGCACAAGCAACAACAATGAGGCGTTTGATAGCTTTTTTTACCAGGATATCGAGGGTGGCATAGGTGCCGACATATACCTGGGAGAGGAGATTTACATGATCGCGGATGCCTATCTGGACGCCAACGGTCGCGACTTGCTCGTCGGCCTCACCGAGGCTTCACCTTATGATCTCGAGGTGCTTACCAATGGCCTGTTTCCGATTTTTTGGGATGATCTGATTGATGATGCCGACACCACACCCGACCTGGCCCGCAATGAATGGAACCGTCCTGAACAACCGCTGGATCGTGATCTGTTTGATGTGGACCGGACCCAGACAGCAGGTGCTTATCTGCAACTCAGCCGCATAGTCATCGATGCCGGCCACGGAGGTCGCGATCCCGGGGCAATCGGATACCGCGGGACCAAAGAGAAAGACGTTGCATTGGCTGTTGCGCTAAAAGTTGGGGAATATATTGAACAGTATCTTCCTGAAATCGAGGTCATTTACACCCGTCAGGATGACACTCTTATTCCATTGCAGGAGCGCGGACAGATTGCCAACCAGGCGGAAGCGGATCTGTTCGTTTCCATCCATGCCAATGCCAACCGCAACCGACACGCTCACGGCACCGAAATTTACTTTCTCGGGATGCATCGAAGTCGTGAAGCGTTCGAGGTGATGAAAAAAGAGAACAGCGCTATCCGTTTCGAGGAGGAGGATGAGCGGTCGGAAGAGCTTGCACCGGAACAGCTTGCGGTATACGAACTCTCCAATATTGGATTCATGACGAGCAGCGAGATGCTGGCCACGAAAATGGATCATCAGTTTGCCGAACGGGCACGGAGGCGTTCACGGGGAGTGAAGCAGGCCGGTTTTATTGTACTCTATCACGCCTCCATGCCGGCCCTGCTGGTTGAACTTGGATACATCACCAATCCCCAGGAGGAGCAGTTTCTGATCAGCGAATATGGCCAGAACATCATGGCATCTGCAATATTCCGGTCTATTCGCGACTACAAAGAGCGACTTGAGCGAGACCGGAACCGGGTTAACAGGTGAACGTGGCAAGCTTCCTCAACAAAGAGTAAAAATTATTAATAAAGCATCCATTTACACACTTTTGATAATAAGATGTATGAACCATTGATCATCGGCGTTGCGGGGGGAAGCGGTTCGGGAAAGACCACCGTCATTCAGCACATATGCAATCACATTGGGGAGGAGAATCTGTCGCTGATTGCGCATGATGCCTATTACCGTGATCTTAAACATCTGTCTTTCGAAGAACGTGCAAAACAGAATTTTGACCATCCTGCCTCACTGGAGAGCGAGCTGCTGATCCGCCACATCAAGGCCCTTGCTTCCGGTTACAGTGTCGATTGCCCGATCTACGATTTTACCAACCATGTCCGCAAAGAGGAATCTTTACCAATCACACCGAAAAAAATTATCCTGGTAGATGGTATCCTTATTTTTTATGAGGAAGAACTTCGTAAGCTTATGAACATTAAACTGTTTGTAGATACCGACGACGATGTCAGGCTGCTGCGACGCCTTCGCCGTGATATCGCCGAGCGGGCCCGATCGATCGAGGGGGTACTGGATCAGTATGAAAAGTTCGTGCGGCCAATGCATCTGGAATTTGTTGAACCGACCAAGCGTTACGCCGATATCATCATTCCACATGGTGGTGAGAATCAGGTAGCACTGCAAATGGTAAATGCGCTAATATTCGAGAACCTGCGGTCAGCAGATACCTGAGATTTGCGAGTCCGGTACTGGACTCAATGTGATAGGCGCATTCCTTCAAAAACCAGAAAGTCGCTTCTTTTGCAATCAAACTCCGTGTGACGATTCAGAAACCCGGCATCACCGCCAGTAAGCCAAATTGTTGCGTTCGGACAGGCCGATTGCATGCGCTTCACATGAGTCTCCCATGCAGCCAGGAACGTTCCCGCCGTACCCGCCTGAAGTGCTGATTCCGTAGTATCTGGCGGCCAAAACTCCGGCAGCTGCACCGCAACCGTAAACAGGCCATCGGCCCCGCGATCCAGAGTATCGATAAGCATGTGCAAACCGGGCATGATCACCCCGCCAAGGTAGACTCCTTCC
Source organism: Balneolales bacterium (assembly GCA_007133995.1). GTDB lineage: Bacteria > Bacteroidota > Rhodothermia > Balneolales > Natronogracilivirgulaceae > SKNL01. Next base: position 1,782 of record SLLP01000024.1, on the reverse strand, counting down.
GCATTCATAGCATCCACAGTACAAGCTGTACCGGCATCGGATACGATTACGGCAGATGGGTTCGGCGTGCCAAGGCTCCAGGCACCAAGACACGCCAGGTAGCGATCAATGCCAAGGGTTTCCGGTGTACGATAGCGGTGCTTCTCATGGGTGAGAATGCGCCGGTCAATCCCAATGACATCAGCACTGACCTGCTTTTGAAGATCTTCAGCCTGAAGTTGCTGTTTGACCGAAACCAGCACAATCTCATCGTATTTCCGGCAAAGTTCTGCGAAATTACTGCCCGTTTTGCCATATTCATCATAAGAGAACAAACCTTCCGGTTTCCACTCACCGTTTTCGTATGCAGCTGCTTTGATCCGGGTATTGCCGGCATCCAGGTAGAGCGTTCGATCAGGTATCATAGGAATTGGTTAAAGGCCAACAGCCACTGGTATTGACAACCGTAAAATGTGTTGGAAATGTAACATTTCACACCGGAAAGAAAAAAAGCGGCTGGCAAGTACATTGCTTTTTTATAATTCGCTTGGCAAATTAGAAGAAGTCTTGGATCGCACCACTTTCGCGGACATCGCGAACGGCTGTAATTTCTACTTGACCAAGCCGCTGAATGACTACTCAATATTATTCCCGATATGTCAGAACATAACTATTTGCACACCGCTGAATACTGGATCAAATCACTCAAGCTCAAACCGCACCCTGAAGGTGGATACTATCGTGAAGTGTACCGCTCTTCGGAACTGGTTCGCGCCGAGCATCTGCCTGACCGATTCAAGGGCGCACGGACATTCAGCACCGCAATTTATTTTTTGCTTAAGTCGGGTGAGCTGTCGCGCCTCCACAGAATAAAATCGGATGAAGTATGGCACTTTTATCGTGGTTTGCCGCTGACAATCCACATGTTCGGGGCCAATGGCTCCTACAAGGTTGTTCGGCTTGGTGAAAATCCGGAGCGCGGCGAGCGATATCAGTATATGGTTCCGTCTGGAACATGGTTCGGGGTTACGGTTTCCAATGGCGAAGACAGCACTCCCGGACATATTCATGATGATTTTTCCTTGGCGGGATGCACTGTGGCACCCGGTTTCGATTTTAAGGATTTCGAGACCGGCAACGACAAGATTATGACAGCATATCCCGGATATCAGGATGTGTTACGGAAATTACTTTGAGGCACAGATTTGGAGACTACAGCCATACCTCTCATTGTGATATTCCGTCCGGATTCCATATCCAACAGAGAAAACATAACATCCTCAAAAAGTCTGATCAGTCGGCTTGGTGAGCAGTTAGCTCAAGCTGGATTCACACATGAGATTCTTCGTCCAGCTACCCTGACGGAAGCTACTGACATGGCAATACAGGCGGCTCGGAAGTGTCGTATTGTTGCAGCCGCCGGTGGCGATGGAACGATCAATGCCGTAGCGAAAGGCCTGGCAGGATCTGAATGCTGTCTGGGCATACTACCGCTCGGCAGCGGTAATGATACTGCCAGGGGATTGGGCATTCCCCTCAGACTGCCGGCCGCTGTGAGGCTGCTGAAATCGGCACAGGAACTTCTGCTGTCCGATAATACAATAAAACATGCCCATGGCGCGGGCATTATCGATACCTCGGGTGATGCACCCGGACCTGAATCACATCGCACATCCCGGGCCTTGCCTGAAGCAATCATTCTTAAAATAGATGCCGGATACGTGAGTTATAACGATTCCTCCGGGAAAGTGAGCGCCGGAACAGTATCATCATCATCATCATCATCATCATCATCATCATCAT
>SLLP01000103.1 GCA_007133995.1 Balneolales bacterium | reverse complement strand
ATACGTTCCTTGGGTTTTTCAAGGCCGAAATGGTCCTTTTCAAGCGCCTCTTCCACCGCTTCGATTTCAAGCCGGTCATCGGAATAGGCCCCCCAGGGCATCGCAAGTATCCAGTCGAGATAATTACGGGATACACTGTATTCCGGAGACATGACGGGTGTTTTCCGCAGTCTTTCGAGTTCTTCGAATGCTTTGGCACGGGCGGCTTCGGGAATTGGCCGGGTTTCCAGGCTCTCCTTTATTTTCGTCAGTTCGGGGTCGGAGAAACCCTCCTCGTCGAGCTCCTCCTGCAGCACCTTGATCTGTTCCTGGATATAGAAGCGTCGTTGAGTCTCCTGTATTTCATCCTGCACCTTTTCGTTGATCTCATTGGAGACGGCAAGCAGCTCAAGTTCACCGGTCAGGTGGGTGAGAACCTTACGGTATTGCCTGCTCAGATCGGGCTCTTCAAGAAGCTGCTGCTTTTCATTGATGTCCAGATCAAGGTAGGATGCGATGAAATAGAGCAGGTTTTGAGGATTGTAATTCTGCTCAAATCCAAGCAGTACCTCTTCGGGCAATTCCTGATTAAGCAGCACCAGTTTTTCAAAACCCTCTTTTGTTTTACGGATGAGCGCTTTAAGCCGTGGAGCCATCCGGACTTTTCGCGGCTCCTCGATTTTCAGGGAAGCCTCGAAATAAGGAGTGGTCTGTTCAAACCGGACCACTTCGGCAAGCCGGATACCACTGATCAGCACCTTCATCAGGTCATTTGGAAGGTGGAGTACCTGGACTACCTGTGCCAGAGTGCCTTTTTTGTGAATTTTATCCGGGGTTGGACTGTCATCATCCGGTTCCTGCTGAGCGCACAAAAGCACATACTTGTCTTTTTCCACCGCCGTATTGATGGCAGCTATGGTTGAAGATCGCCCGACAAGAATCGGGAACATGGTATTTGGAAATATGACGGTATCCCTCAGGGGAATCACCGGCACGCGATCCGGTGCGTCAATAATATGCTGATCTTGGAGATGCTTCATCATTTTTTTCATTGCAAGGCAAAATAGCCATTTTCCAGCCAAATCCGCAGTGTAAGTATTTACTTTTTCCATTGTCTAATGGAAAAAGCCCGGTGTTAGAATCATGAACCAGGAGAATTCCACAAGAATGAAAAATAGTCCTATCTTTGCAAAGCGGATGAAGCTTGTAAACAGAAAATATGTCCACCATTCCAATAAAATAGCAACCGGATCAAATAACGGAGCAGCCAGCGCCGTGATTAAGAGCCTGTACATTAAAAACTATGCGCTGATCGATGAACTGGAGGTGACATTCGGCACCGGACTCAATATCCTTACGGGTCAGACCGGAGCGGGAAAGTCCATCATCATCGGGGCGCTGAATGCCGTTCTGGGAGAGCGTGCGGATACCGAGACGGTCAGGCAGGGTGCGAATAAAGCCGTCGTGGAGGCGGTTATCCTGACCGGCGGCACACCGGATCCGGTAGTTGGCAGGCTTCTGGCTGAGAATGAAGTTGAAGGCTATGCGGGGGATTGGGGTGATGATGGACCGGCCGTGAATCCGCAAGGAGGTAATAGTAGTGGACCGGGGAATATGAAGGGTGGAGATCAAAGCGGTGAAATTATCCTGCGCAGGGAGATCCGACCCCATGGAAGCCGGGCATTTATTAATGATACACCAGTGAATATATCTGTTCTGCGTAAGGCCGGAGACCGGCTTGTGGACCTGCACGGGCAGCATGATCATCAGCTGCTGTTGAAACAGGATCACCATCGAGAAGTGATTGATGCGCTTCCCCAGGTATACCCGCACAAAATGACTTATGACGAGGCCTACAGGCAGGTGGCCCGGATCGGGAAAGAGCGTGAAACACTGGTCAGACGGGAACGGGAGCTGAATGAAAAAATGGAGCTTCACCGGTTTCAACTGAGAGAACTTGAGGCGGCAAAGCTGGATACAGAAGCCTTTGAAGAGATGGAAGCTGAAATGAAGCGGCTGGATCATGCCGAGGAGCTGGACCAGAAAGCGGGGATGATCGGCGAACTGGGATCCGAAAGCGAACGCAGCCTGATGGATCTTCTTTCGCTTGTCGAGGATGCCCTGGATGATATGGCCGAAATTGAAGAGGAGTTTCGTACCTATTCCGAGGAGTTGAAATCTGCGAGAGTCAGTTTCCAGGAGCTGCTCTCCCATACCGAGCGGTACCGATCACGAATTGAGTTCAATCCTGATCGGCTTGAAGAGCTCCGAAGAAAACAGGCGGAAATCAGGCGACTTGAAAAGAAATACGGACGTCTGCTTCCCGACTTGATCCGGTACAGACAGGAGCTTATGGAGTCGGTGAACCTGGCAGAAAATTTCGATCTGGAGCTTGGGAAGAAGGAAAAAGAGCTTGAAGCGTCACTTCATCTTCTGAAGGAAAAAGCAACAGCGCTTCATCATGAGCGAGAGAAGTCAGGTGGCGCTTTAAGCAGACAGATCTCGGAGGCCTTGAAAAAGCTGGGCATACCGAATAACCAATTCGAAACGCGGGTGAATTGGCGTCATGATGATAGTGGATGGATCGAAGTGGATGGAGATCGTGTGGCGTGTCACTCTGATGGACCTGATGACATAGTGTTCTTTATCAGCACCAACAAGGGAGAGTCGCCCAAGCCATTGGCGCGCATTGCATCGGGTGGAGAAATTTCGCGTGTGATGCTGGCCATGAAATCGGTAATAGCGCGCGAACAGCGTCTTCCGGTCATGATTTTTGATGAAATCGATACCGGCATCGGTGGTGCGGTTTCCGAGCAGGTTGGCCAAACGATGCACGATCTGGCCGAACATTGTCAGATCATCGCGATTACACATCAACCTCAGATAGCGGGTCAGGCCGACAATCACTTCGTGGTTGAAAAGCAGGAGACGGGCGATCGCATGGTGACGTATATTCGCAAGCTGGATGAGGAGGCGCACATCCGGCAAATCGCTTCTCTGATGAGCGGTGCCGTTGTGAGCGATCATGCCGTTGCAGGCGCCCGGGAGATGGTGGCCAAAGCACGCAACAAAAGAAAGACCGGTTAATAGTTTAATAGTGATGCCTAATGTAACAAAACAAGATTAGATCGAAGGAAAGTGACAGAGATTAACAAAGGAAAATTTGAATATCAGGGAATTCCGGTTGTCTATCATAAAGCCGGAAGCGGTCCTCCGTTGCTGATCCTTCACGGCTGGGGAAGCAGTTCCAGGGTTATGCTACCAGTGGCACGAGCTCTGTCGGATATCCGTACATGCTACATACCCGACCTGCCTGGATTCGGTGAAACACCTTCTCCGGTAAATGCCTGGGGAATTAGTGATTTCACGGGATTTGCGCGGGTATTCGCAAGGAAAGTCATCGGAAAGTCCACCGATGTGCTGGCCCATTCGTTTGGAGGGCGCATCACGCTCAAGTGGGCCGCAGGGAATTGCGGGGAATTAACGAAAATAATCATTACCGGCGGCGCCGGAATGAAGCCCAAAAGGAGTTTTTCATATTACAGACGTCGGTTCACAGCCAGTGTACTAAAAGCACCTTTTGCGCTGCTGCCTCCAATTTTGAAAACAAAAGCATTGGATTGGCTTCGAAACGCAGATTTCTGGAAGTCATTTGGATCGTCAGATTATCAAAAACTGGATGGCGTGATGCGGGAGACGTTTGTCAGATCGGTGTCGGAGCATCTGGAGTACTGCCTGCCCCATATATCGCATGAAGTGTTGCTGCTTTGGGGTAAGGAGGACGAAGCAACGCCTTGGTATCAGGCGGAACGCATGGAAAAGGGCTTGAAAAACGGAGCATTGGTTGGCATTGACCGGGCGGGGCACTATGCGTTTCTCGATCAGCCGGACCGTTTTCAACGTATCGCGCGGGCATTTTTAAAGCACGATAATGTTTAAATGCCAGAAAAACTGGTCTTGCCAAAGAAAAAACGGTCAGAACTGCATAAAACGCACTCAGTCCTCTGCTACTGAAAAGTTAAAAAAATTGTGACATTGCAGTTATACTCATAAAAATGCCGCCCGGAAGTCGCTCCAGGTGAAATCACTTTCTCCGGAGATATCTGTCCATGTTTCGATGGCCCAGTTGCCCGATTCATCCCTGGTTAAAAAAAGCCGCATACGGCCCTCCGCCGTAACGGGAAGCCCCTGGCGGTTGTGTTGAACCGTGATTCGGTAGTTTTTTTCATATATTGCCTGATCCTGTGAAATTGAAGGTGGGTTACGATTTTCCAGCTGCAGCTCATGTCCGCTCAGACCCTCAGCCTCGGCGCGCATATTGTTGAAATAGACCTCCTCTTCAGCAAAGCCCCATCCCTGCCAGAGATCCGGATTGCTGCTTTGGGCAACTGAGGAGGGCTGGTATTCGAAACTTTCGGTGAGGCAGAGTCGGTAGGTGTTTAGATTCAGCGCCCTCACAGCATTCTGCAGGTTCTGGATGACATCCTGTGGACGATCCGGCTGGATAAAGACCGGCACGGTGGTTGTCCCCGGATCCTCCGGATCGCGGGTTTCGAAAAGATTGCAGGAAGCGACCACCATCACAATAAGCAGAAAAACGAATAGCGATATCCGGACTCCATGAGGCCATCCGAAACCTGGTAGCCACGAGAAATTCTTTTGGCTACCCCGGATACCCGGTCGAATAACTTCAGGCAGCAGATGCTTTTTGAGAAACGGGTACTTCTGCTGTTTTTTGCTGTTATTTGATGTAATTGGCATGCAGGATGCAATATGAGGTTTGGTCGGGCTTGTCAGGTCGAATTGAAAAGAGAGGTTTATGGAGTTTATTGTTGCTGATTATGTGCACTTGCCTGCGGAAGTATAGAGTATCTTCACCAAAGATAACGGGAATGATGATTAAAACGACATAAAACGACATAAAATGACATAAAATGGTAAGTAAAGGGATGGCAATCACAAGATGATGAAGCCAGGATAGGTGAAACAATAATGTACTGCAGCTGCGGTATCTGTTCAGCAGTTCCATGTGTACTGCCGCTAATCCGTTACTGTTGCTGGTACTTCCAAGATTGACGTATAATCCGCAAGGTTAAATGAGAGACCCATCCGTGGGATATGCAGAGCATAATGGAGTAATGAAATGCCACTGTTTTGCATCGGGTAGCCGTTTGTACCACTGGTCCGGTCAGTCTGGATGCCATAGAGCGGGTCGTCGATTACAGGGTGGCCCCATTCACGGAGGTGCAGCCGGATCTGATGGGTGCGTCCGGTAATTGGCCGGCATTTTACCAGTGCCAAACTGCCACCGTCAGTACTTCTGCCACGGATGAGCACTTCAAACCTGGTAATGGATGCTTTGCCACTCAAAGCACATTCAAACACATAGCCTTCTTTTCTTCGGATGGGTTTGTTGATGATGGTACGGTCTTCATTTGGAGTTCCGGTAACAACCGCCAGATAAGATTTTTCCACATCGCCATCAGCAAAAGCCTGCCGGATTCTTTGCGAAAATGAGCGGGTGCGGCCGAAAAGCATCAGGCCGGAGGTGACGGAATCGAGGCGATGGAGCACTTTGATGTTGTGCAAACTGGTTTTGCTCCTGTTACTCTTGCTACTCTTGTTACTCTTGTTGCGCCTGTTCTGTTTGTGCCGGTCATTTTTTTGATGAGCAGGCTCCGGGAAGTCAGCGATATTTTTCGGATAACCCTTGCTTTGGCTTCCGGCAACAGGGTTCCGGATGTCGATTTGCTCAGCATCATAAGGCTCTGCGGAATTTGAAATGAGATCCTGAAGGATGGATGTGAGCGTATTCCTGTTGTAACGTCCACCGGGATGCACCGGCAGCGGGGCGGGTTTGTAGGCCAGCAGGTAGTCGGCGGTGTCTTCCAGTATGGCAACCTCATCCGGCACACTGGGCTCCGTCTGGGCCGGGGTGAAAAAAACAAGAGGCGGTTCAGACAGCAGCTGCATGCCCGGCCTCAAAACCGTATCACCCTGCAGGATTAGTCCGTCCTGCAATCGCTGCTCCCAGTCGGAAAGTGATCGGAAAGGCAACCGGCGCATGAGAAAATCCCCGATCTCCATACCGGTCTCCTCCCGCTTCACACGGCATGTGAGGTGCCTCGCATAAGGCGGGACAATCCGAACACTGCGAAAAAGAGCATCGTAGTGTGGTATTATGGATGGAATGGCAGTCGAGATCGGCATGAATTCCCCGGTAAGGGTCAGGCGGAGCGTTCCTTGAAGGATTTGTCGAAGTAGTGGTACCACCGACGGAATGGGGCATACACTTTATCGGAGTCAAACGGTCGTTTTCGCGGATGGCGCCGGCACTCCTCACTACAGCATCCCTCCATCATTTCAGCCCCCTTCTCCGAGCAGATGAACAACCGGTTACAATCCATGTTGGCACAATTGATGTAGGTGTCGCACGGTTCGCCGGTGATATCGCAATAGCTGATTGGTTCCTCGTCGGCCGGGTTGACCGCGACCACCATTCGGTCATCAAACACAAAGCATTTGCCCCGGAAATGGCGTCCACCTTCCTCGCTGGCATAGTTGAGGATACCGCCGTGCAGCTGGTTCACATCCCCATAGCCCCGCTTTTTCATGAGCACCGAGAATTTTTCACAGCGAATGCCGCCGGTGCAGTACATCAGCACCTTTCT